>CASEEM010000033.1 GCA_949286985.1 uncultured Eubacteriales bacterium | reverse complement strand
TCAGTTGACGCTTATGCGTCTCGACTCGTTTCCGAATCATGGTTCGTGAATTGTACAGGGACATCCGATGTGTACATCGTTTGTCTCTTATACTGATCTCGAAACAGATCTCCGGCTTCGCCGTGTCTGTTTCTTGACCGGTTTCTACACTATGAAGTTGTCATGGTTCTGTCGCTTTCGCAAGTTCCCTCGCGAGGCGACTCATTTAGTATATCGCACCGCTTCCTGCCTGTCAAGCACTTTTAAAACTTTTTCAAAGTTTTTTTCGATGCTCGTCTCTTCTGTAAAGAAGATGTAAAGGCTCTGAAGTTGTGCAAGATTTATTATACTTATCGCTTAATCATAAGTCAACCACTAATTTTTATTCTTGCTCTATCTTTTTCCCTTCATCCTCTTCCGTCTGATCGGCGACCTTCGAGGCTTCAAAGATGCCCCATCTACGGTCATCCGTCATTGTGGAATACGGCGGGAAGCGAAGGAGATACATCTTGTAAGCCTTCCGGGTCTTCGCCATATTGTTCTTCCCCATCGAGAAGACATGGCCGGAGCTGAAGTAGATGCCGTCCGCCTCCATCCGTTCTACGTGATCGAAATTGATGATCAGCGAGTCCATCGCCCGGAAGAAGGCGCGCCCGCCGATTTGGGATGCGATCACCTGGATCTTCTCCGTCGTCGCATACCGCTTATGCTCCATCTGGATATAGCTTCTCCGACCGCGGCGCTCGATGTATTCGATATCCTCGATCTTGATGAGAGCCATCGTCGTTCCGCTCATCACAGAGAGATACTCTCTTCTGAAGAATTCCTTCATTTCATGCTCCTTTCTCTACATATTGAAA
This sequence comes from uncultured Eubacteriales bacterium, assembly GCA_949286985.1. GTDB lineage: Bacteria > Bacillota > Clostridia > Peptostreptococcales > Anaerovoracaceae > Mogibacterium. The sequence goes on along the minus strand of CASEEM010000033.1, from coordinate 49,976 downwards.
GCTTCTGCTTACGGATCTTCCTGCCGGCCTCATCATCTGTAATTAACTTCATATTAAACTTATTCTCCTTTTACGGCTATGACACTTTTCGCCCACTTTTCGACCCTCCGCACTTTACGCGAAATTTAAAACTTGTTCCTTTAGGGCAAATGTGATATGCTTCTAGTCAGTAGAGTAAATGACAAGCGTCAAGTGTCACGGAACGGGATGTTGTCCGTGAACGAAAGCCTGCCACGGTTGCGGTTTGTCATTGCATCCGCTACTGCACAATATTATATGAGGACCGAAACCTCCTTTTATAGTGCTGGGCAGTAACATCAGTTCAAAGGAGGTTTTTCTAATGCCTGATTTTCGTGCATCCAAAACACATCAGCTCGTCACGCTCGCGATTCTTGTCGCGCTTGACGTCATCTTCACGCGATTCCTGTCCGTGAACACCCCGATTCTTCGCATCGGCTTCGGTTTCCTCCCGGTCGTCGTCTGCGCTATTCTGTACGGTCCGTGGAAAGCGGGCGCCGCGCATGCCATCGGCGACGTCATCGGCGCCGTACTCTTCCCGAGCGGAGCCTTTTTCCCGGGATTCACCCTCTCCGCCTTCCTTGGCGGCGTGATCTACGGCCTCTTCTTCTATCAGAAGCGCCTCACACCGCTCCGCGTCCTTGCGGCGTGTGCGGTCATCATGCTCGTCCTCAACCTGGGGCTCGGATCGCTTTGGATCTCTATGCTGTACGGCAAGAGTTATCTCGCGCTCGTCTCCGTCCGCATCGTCAAGGAGCTCATCGCCATTCCGATTTATATGGTTACCATCCTGTTCCTCGACAAGACGGTCATCGCCGCCCTCCGCTCTTCCCACGCATTCCAGTAAGTCGATCCCCTTTCGGGCAGCCCCGTCGTTTGATATAAAAAATGCTCTCCCGCAGCAGTGCGGGAGAGCATTTTTTATGTGGACTCGATGGTCTAAAGGACTTCGTACATCGTATCCGCATCCTGCTTTTTGACCGTTTCAAGTAAGCGAAGAATGCGAACCTCGAGCTCGCTGGATCCGAAGGTGACTTTGACGATGTCCCCCTCCTTGACTTCCGTGCCCGGCTTCGCGATCTTGCCGTTCACCGTGATCCAGCCCTTCTCGCAGGCCTCTTTCGCTACCGTGCGTCTCTTGATGATGCGGGAGTTTTTCAAAAACTTATCTATTCTCATACTGTTTATCTCTCATGAACAAAACTAACGGTTCATCGCTTCCTTCAGGGCCTTGCGTTCCTTGAAGGATCAAATCTGCCTTGTTCATGGTATTCCTCCTTTACTGAGATCTTTCATGCATACCGGTGCCGCCGATAAGTCGGCACAAGGCCGGCGGCGCTCCTGAGGAGCCGGTACCGCTAATGTCTCGGCACATAATCCGCATACGGATCGTCTTTGCGCTTGACGAGATGAAGTCTCCGGCAGATCCTGAGGAGCGTTCTTCCCTTCGGCATGAGCAGGATCTCGTCTTCGCCGATGCAGCGCGTAAGGAAAATCGCCAAGACGTAGACGATGACAGCGATGACGATGGCTGCCAGCGTAGCGAGCGAGTTGCTTCCGAGCAGGCTGTAGAAACCTTGATAAGAAAAATAGGCACCGACGCCCATGATGAGCGAAGCAGCCAGCGGCTTAACATAGGTATGGAAGGTCGAAACGCGCGTACCGGTCAGCTTCCTGACCATGATGTAATTCAGAATCGCCGTCGTGCCGTAAGCGACGACGTTGCCGATGGCGGCACCGTTAATATTGATCGAAGGAATGCCGACCAGAATCCAAGTGACGATGAACTTGAAGATGACACCGATGGTCAAATTGATGACCGGGATTCCGGCTCGGCCGATTCCCTGAAGGACGCTCGAGTACGTACGAAGGATGGTAAGGCATACGACGCCGAGCGAAAGAATCTGGAGCGTCAGGGTCGAAGCGACAGCATCCTCCAGCTGCGAAGGATAGAGGAGCATCAGAATCGGCTTCGCCAGCGTGATCAGACCGACCATGCAAGGGAAGCTGATAATCATGCCGGTCTTAATGCCGACCTGAACATTATGATGGACGTCGTCATAATCCTTTCTGGCAAAAGCAGCCGATACGGCCGGTACCAAGCTGACGGAAACCGCAATGGTGAATACCTGCGGGAATCCGATCAGAGGATCGCAAAAACCGCTGATCAAGCCATAAAGGACCTTGGACTCTCCATAACTCCAACCGGTCGCCTGAAGTCTGTTCATGACGAGCATGAGGTCGATCATCATCATGAACGGAAGAATGGCCGAACCGATAGTGATCGGAACTGCAATGCGAAGAAGCTCCTTCAAGATATTCTTGTTCGATTCCCTCGGCGCGGTCGACTTCCGAATGCGTTCATTTCTCGCACGTCCCCGCGATGCATAGATGACGAGGAGAAGGAGAAGCGCCGCGATGGAGCCGGCGGAAGCACCGAAGGTGGCTCCGGAAGCGGCTTTTTCGAGACCCATCCCTCCCTGAAGGAAGAGATACGAGAGCGAAAGTCCGGCAATGACGCGGAGGAGCTGTTCGGCCATCTCCGAAGCACCGGTCGGGAGCATATCCTGCTGGCCCTGCGAATAACCGCGGAAGGACGATACCAGCGGTGCTGTCAAAAGTGCCGGTGCGATGGCGCGAAGCGAAGCCGCACCGCCTTCGTTACCCATGGCTGCCGCAATGAAATCGGCGCCGAAGAAGCAGATGATAAAGCCGACGATACCGAGGAAGGCCATCAAATAGAGCGAGACCTTGTAAATGCGATGCGCATTCGCATAATCTTCCCTTGCTACGCGGTCGGAGACCATCTTCGAAATGCCGACCGGAAGGCCTGCCGTCGCGATGATCAGGAAGAAGGAATAAATCGGATAAGCGACGCCGTAATAAGACATGCCTTCGGCGCCTATCCAGTTATTCAGCGGGATGCGAAAGAAGGCACCGAGGACCTTCGCGATGATTCCGGTAATGGAGAGAATCGCCGCGCCTCGGATAAATCGTCCGCCTCTTTCTGCATAATTATCATAATTCATAGAATGAAAGCTCCTTGTAAGTCAGTTCTTGATTCGATGGTTATAGGCTTGAAAGAATTCGTTCTTTGGCGCGCTCCGTCTCGGCAATCACGCGCTCGAGGTCGATGGTCGTATAATCGCCGTCACGATAAAGCACCTCGCCGCCGACCATCGTGAGGCAGACATCCTTGCCGTCCGCCGCATAAACGAGATTGTTCAGGATATCATGCACCGGATTCATATTCGGCACCGAAGCATCGACGACGATGAGATCCGCGCAGAAGTCTTTGGAGATGCATCCGCTGTCCGTCCTTCCCTGCGCCAGGGCGCCGGCGCACGTCGCGCTTCGGAGGACCTCCTTCGGATCCATTTCGGCCGGATCGCCGCTCTTCATCTTGCCGAGAAGAGCGAAGATCTTCATCTCTTCGAAGAAATTGAGGCTGTTATTGCTGGAAGGTCCGTCCGTTCCGAGAGCAACCGGAACGCCTGCCTTATATAAGGAAGGAACATCACAAACGCCGCTGCACAGCTTGAGATTGCTGACCGGATTGCTTGCGACGACCATGCCGCGCGCTTTCAGGATCTCGCGATCCCCGGGAGTGAGCCAGACGCCATGCGCTGCCGTACCGCCGCGGTCAAAGAGGCCGAGAGAATCGAGATAGGCTGCCGGGGTCCGGCCGTCGTGACGTTCCTTGCATTCCTCCGTCTCCTTCTCCGTCTCCGAGAGATGGACATGAATCCGTGCCCCCTCCTCGGCCGCCGCCTCGGAAACCGCGCGAAGCGTCGCCTCATCATTGCTGTATTCCGCATGAACGCTCGCATCGATGCGAATGCGCCCCTCTCCGGCTCCTTGATAATGACGGAGCGCATCCTTCATCGCCAGGAATTCCGGATTATCCTTCGGCGCATAACCGGCGAAATTCGTCACCGAACGCGCGAAGTTCATCTTCACCCCGCTCTCGACCGCCGCACGAATCACGTCCTCGTGGAACATGTACATATCGCTTGTCGAGACGATGCCGAAGCGAAGGGATTCTGCCAAGGAGAGAAACGTCGACCAATAAACCGCCTCGCCGTCCAGCTTCGCTTCAAACGGGAAAATGCGTTCATGAAGCCAGCGATCGAGCGGCAGGCCTTCGCCGTATCCGCGAAGAACGGACATCGGGGAATGTGCATGCGCATTCACGAATCCCGGAAGGAGGATGCGATTCGTGCCGTCATACTGTTCGCCGTAAATCGCAGGATCCTCCGGCATAGAATCCCCGATATAAGTGATCTTATCGCCCTGCGTTCCGACATAGCGCCGGCGAACCGCTTCCCATTGATCGTCAATCATGGTGATATTCTTGAACAGCATAAGGCCCTCCTCACAAATAGATATTATATTATACCTTAATTCTGTGAATATCCTATGGAAACGAGGCGTTATTCCGCCGCGGCTGCCTGCGCCAATCCTTCCTTTCGCGCATCGGAAAGGGTCTTCATCAAGCCGAGAAGCGCCGGTGCCGGCTTTTCCTTGCCCGGAAGCAGCGTGAGAACCGGATTGGAACCGCTTCCGATGAGGAGGCGGTCTCCGTATTGCTGCTTCGTCATAATCAGCGTATAAGCATCGACATTGTTCTCTTCGAGGAGTGTCAGCAGCAGGCGGCCGCCGCGCTCCGTAATCTTCTGAAGGCCGAGCTCCGTACCGAGGCACTTGATCTCGGCAATGCGGATGAGGTCGAGCGTCATTTCCGGCGGATCTCCATAACGGTCAATAAGCTCGTTCACGAGATCCTCCGCCTCCTCCTCGTTTCCGATCTGCGCAATTTTCTTATAAGCCTGAAGGCGCAGCGTTTCGTCCTCGATATAGGAAGCCGGAATGCGTGCCGGGATATCGATCTCGATGGAGATTTCGGCTCGCGATTCGACGACCGTCTCGCCCTGCAGCCTGCGGACGGCGCGGTCGATTTCCTTCACATAGAGCTCATAACCGATGCCGGCAATATGCCCGTGTTGGGCTTCACCGAGGACATTTCCGGCGCCGCGAAGCTCGAGATCGCGCATGGCGAGCTTGAATCCGGCTCCGAATTCCGTGAATTCGCGGATAGCCGCAAGCCTCTTCCGCGCCATCTCCGTCATGACCTTCTGCGGCTGATAGATCAAATAAGCATAAGCCAAGCGGTTAGAGCGGCCGACACGCCCGCGAAGCTGATAGAGCTGCGAGAGGCCGAACTTATCCGCCTGCAGGATAATGATCGTATTCGCATTCGGAATATCGATGCCGTTCTCGATGATAGTGGTGGCGACAAAAATGTCGGCTTCGCCCTCCATGAAATCCACCATGACATTCTCGAGATTCGTCTCATCCATGCGCCCGTGGCCGATGACGATGCGCGCCTCCGGCACGAGCTCACCGATATGCTTCGCCACATCGTAAATGCCCTTGACGCGGTTATAGATGACATAAACCTGTCCGCCGCGTCCGAGTTCGCGCTCAATGGCGCGCTTGAGGAGCGTATCATCCTCCGGCGCGACAAAGGTCTGAACCGGATAACGATCGATCGGCGGCTCGTCGATCGTGCTGATGCTTTTGATGCCTGTCAGAGACATGCTGAGCGTTCGCGGAATCGGTGTCGCCGAAAGCGTGAGAACATCAACATTCTGACGGAGCATCTTGATCTGCTCTTTGTGCTTGACGCCGAATCGCTGCTCCTCATCGATGACGAGAAGGCCAAGATCCTTATACGTGACATCCTTAGAAAGCAGCCGGTGCGTACCGACGACAAAATCTACCGAGCCGCGCTTCAGCCCTTCCAGAATCTCCTTCTGCTTCGCATCGCTCACGAAGCGCGAAAGCATCTCGATATGAAACGGGAAATCCTGAAGGCGTTCCTTCAGTGTATGGTAATGCTGATTGACAAGGAGGGTCGTCGGCGCCAAGAGCACCGCCTGCTTGCCTTCGGCAAGGCATTTGAAAATCGCACGCGCCGCCACCTCCGTCTTGCCGTAACCCACGTCTCCGCAGAGCAGCCGGTCCATCGGGAGCGGCTTTTCCATATCCTCCTTGATCTCCTGAACGGCTCGCAGCTGATCCTCGGTCTCCGCATAAGGGAAGGCATCCTCGAAGGTCCGCTGCCACTCTGTATCCGGCTGAAAAGCATAACCGCCCTTCATCTCGCGTTCGGCATACAGCTTGATGAGGTCCTCCGCGATCTCCTCAATGGCGCGGCGAGCCTTGGCACGGGTATTCCGCCAATCGCCGCCTGAGAGGCGCGAAAGCCTCGGCGCATTCCCTTCATTGCCGATATAACGCTGGACGATGTCCATCTGATCCGTCGGGATATAGAGAACATCCGAACCGGCATAATGAATTTTGAGATAATCCTTGATCTCACCGTCGGTTTCGATGCTCTTAATGCCTTCAAAGCGGCCGATGCCGTGCTCTTCGTGGACGACATAATCGCCCGGATGGAGATCCGAAAACTCCTGCGTCTTCTTAGTTCTGCGCTTGGCGCGGCGGCGGCTCCGGTGAAGATTCGGGAAGATATCCTGCTCAGTGATGTAGCAGAGCTTCTCCTCTTCGAGCACCATGCCGGCGCTGAGATCGCCGGTGCGAAATTCGATATATCCATGGATGCCGGCCTCTTCCAGGTATTCGCGGATCCTCTTCTCGCGGTCCTCGGACGAAGTAACGAGAATGACATGATAATGCTCCCCTATCAGCGTCCGGAGCTCTCGTCCGAAAAGGCCCATCTGCCCGTTGAACGGCGCCACCTGCCGGCTTCTGACATTGCGAATCTCATCGAGCGTCTGAACACCCTTGATCGTCTCCGGGAACGGCGTCAGAAAGAGCGTATCATTATCATACATGCGATAGAGATCGCCCTTATTCCGGTTCTCCGGCACCGACTCAACGATGCGCGCCGGATCGCAGAGGACCCCGAGGCCGTCCTCCATATAATCCCAAAGGGCATGCTCACCCTCTTCGAAATAATGAAGATAATCCGCGAAATGCGAAGTGCTCGGGGCTTCGGTGAAAAGCTCTTCGAGCTGCCCTCTCCGCTCGCGTAAAAGCTCAAGCTCCTTATCGTCACCTTCCCTTAGACCCTTCTCGAGCTTTCGCTGCTTTTTGTCCATCTCATCCGAAAGCCTTGCCCAAGCCTCCGTCCGCTCTTCTTCCGTCGGTACGAATTCCGCAGCCGGTACGATCGTGACCGCCGTCAAGTTCTCGAGCGAGAGCTGCGTCTCGGCATCATAAGAGCGAATGGAATCGATCTCATCATCAAAGAATTCAATGCGGACCGGATTCTCCTCCGTCGGCGGGAAAACATCGAGAATGCCGCCTCGCGTGCTGAATTCACCCTGCGATTCCGTGACCGGTGCCGGTTCATATCCGGCCTGAACGAGGAGCCGCCGAAGGTCGGACGGATCCATCTGCATTCCGACTTCGAGCGCCGTCTGCTGCGATAGGAATCGCTCCTTCGATTCCACCGGACGAAGCACCGCCGATACCGGTGCGATGACGGCGGTTTTTTCGCCGGAGACAAGAGCGGCCATGCCGCGAATTCTCGCAGCCAGTGGTGCGCGATCACGCGCTTCATAGAACGACGGAAGCTCTTCCTCCTCGGGAAGGATGAAAATCGGACGCGCGTCAAAGAAAGCGAGGTCGGCCTTCAGTCGTTCGGCCGCTCGCTCCGAAGAGACGACGATTAACGCCTTCTCCCTCTTTTCAATCGCTTGTGCGATGTAATAAGCCATCCGGCTCCCGCTGACGCCGGTATAATTACTTCTCATCCTTGCTTTCACCGTTCTTCCTGGATTCCTTCTTCGTATTATGAAGATTCATCGCGCGGTCCGCTCCGAGGCGAATGATGTCAAGAGCTGCATCGGACGCAGCCTGCGCGGCCTCTTCCAGACGTACGCGCTCCTCCTTCGGCACTGCACCGATAACATGATTGACGAGCGATCCCTTATTGCCGCCGACACCGATACGAATGCGCGGGAAGTCCTCCGTCCCGAGCTGCTGAACGACGGAACGCATGCCGTTATGCGTTCCGGGACCTCCGGCCTTGCGGATTCGAAGGTGTCCGAGCGGCAGATCGATATCGTCATAAATGACAATCACGTGACTCATCGGCAGCTTATAAAAGGAACAGATCTCGCGAAGCGCGTTGCCGCTCAGATTCATGAAGGTCTGCGGCTTGCAGAGAATCACCTTCTCGCCGTCCAGATCGCCTTCCCCGATCAGGGACTGGAATCGCCCGCGATTCACATCGATGCGAAGGGCTTCCGCAATCCGGTCCACGGCATGAAATCCCATGTTGTGACGCGTATTCTCATACTTTTTGCCCGGGTTCCCGAGTCCTGCAATAATATACATTCGATGTCTCCCCTTTCGGTGAAAAACGCACACGGCCGGCATCGCCGACCGCGCGCGTACTTTTCTTCATCTAAGCGAACGAAAAGCAACGGAATACTCCGCTGCCTTCCGCAAATACCCTGTTTATTTATCGAACAGCTCGCTGATGGAACCGCCGTTATAAACTCTCGTGATAACCTCCGAGAAAATCGGTCCGACCGAGAGGAAGGTCATCTTATCGATGCGCTTCTCTTCCGGAATCGGAACCGTGTTCAGGAGAACGAGTTCCTTGATGACGCTGTTCTCCAGGCGTTCAATGGCTGCGCCGGAGAGAACTCCGTGCGTTGCGCAGGCATAGACTTCCTTAGCACCGAGCTGCTTCAGCGCGTTCGCCGCGTTGCAAATCGTTCCGGCCGTATCGATCATGTCGTCCAGAAGGATGCAATTCTTGCCGCGAACATCACCGATGATATTCATGATTTCACTCTTGTTCGGCTCCGGTCTTCTCTTATCGACAATAGCAATCGGCGCATTGAGACGCTCTGCCATGTTGCGGGCTCTCGTGACGCTGCCGTGGTCCGGAGAGACGACAATGATATCCTCGAGTCCCTTCTGTGCGAAGTAATCCGAGAGGATCGGAAGTCCGAGCAGATGGTCGACCGGAATGTCGAAATAACCCTGAATCTGATTCGCATGGAGATCCATCGAGATGAGACGATCCGCACCGGCCGCCTGAATGAGATTGGCTACCAGCTTTGCAGTGATCGGATCTCTTGCCTTGGCCTTGCGATCCTGACGAGCATATCCGTAATACGGAACAACGGCATTGATGCGTCCTGCCGATGCACGCTTGAGCGCGTCAATCATGATGAGAAGTTCCATGAGATTGTCATTGACCGGATTGCACGTCGGCTGAACGATGTAAACATCGGCATTACGAACCGACTCCCAAATGCTGACATTGATCTCACCGTCACTGAACTTGCTGACCGTCGACTTTCCGAGCCTAACCCCTAAGAGCTGAGCGATCTCCTCCGCCAATTCCGGATGCGCATTGCATGTGAAGATCTTGAGGTCGGAAAATACACCATTATTCATTGTCTGCCTCCCTAATGTTAATGAGTAGTGACTGCTATTCACGACGCTGGGTCGTTACTACTGGTTAAGTGAGCGATAACTTATTGATCCTTGCGCATAATCTTGCGCTTCTTGACCCAGTGCTCTTTCGTTGTCTGACGCGAACGGCCGATGGCAAGTGCATCCTCCGGCACATCCTCCGTGACGGTCGTGCCTGCAGCAATATAGGCACCGTCGCCGAGCGCAACCGGCGATACCAGATTGGAATTGCATCCGATAAAGCAATCATCGCCGACCGTCGAGCGGTACTTCTTCGCTCCGTCGAAGTTGACGAAGACGACGCCGCAGCCGAGATTGACATTCTTGCCGATATCCGCATCTCCGATATAGGTGAGATGGGCCGACTTGCTGCCGTCGCCGAAGGTCGAATTCTTGACTTCGACAAAGTCGCCGACCTTGCATTCGCTTCCGATACGGCTGCCCGGACGGATATAAGCGAACGGGCCGACTGTCGTATTCTCGCCGACCGTGCTCTCATAGATATGAGAAGCCTCGACGACCGTGCCGGAGCCGATCTCCGCATCGCGGAGGACCGAGGACGGACCGATGGTCGCACCGGCATGGATGACCGTCTTGCCTTTCAGAATGACATTCTGTCCGATGACGGCTCCCGGCTCGATGACGACTTCATCGTCGATGAATGCCGTATAGATATCGCAGAAGTCTACACCCTCTTCCAATCTCTTGATGTTCGCTTCAATGCGCTTCTTATCTCTTTCTCTGTATTCTTCAATCGTCATTCCTTCACCTCACATCTTGCGCGGAGCACTAATCCAGCATCATCTGGCCGACCTTGTAGACATCGCCGGCACCCATCGTGATGACGATATCATCCTTCTCGGCATGCTTCTCCAGGAATTTGACGATATCCTCGAAGTCTGCGATATAATTGATGTCGCGGTCCGGATATTTCTCCTTCATCGCCTGAACCAGACGGAATGCCGAAACACCGTAGATATCCTTCTCTCTTGCCGCATAGATATCGGTGATGACCAGCGTATCGACCTCTTCAAAGGCATCGACGAAATCGTCGAAGAGCGCCTTCGTTCGGGTGTACGTATGCGGCTGGAAAACGGTATAAAGCTTCTTATGCTTTACATTCCTTGCTGCGCGGAGCGTCGCCTTGATCTCCGTCGGATGGTGCGCATAATCATCAACAATGCGTACGCCCGCCTTCGTGACGCCGGCGAAATCGAAGCGGCGATGTGTGCCGTGGAAGCTGCGAAGCGTCTTCCGGATCACCTCATCCTTGACGTCGAGATAACGCGTCGTCACATAAGCGGCGAGCGAATTGAGGACATTGTGCTCGCCCGGAACGGCAAGATGGAGATGGCAGAGAACCTCTCCCTCATGGCATACATCGAATTCCGGGAAACCGTTCGTATCGAAGACGATATTGTTCGCATAGAAGTCGCAGCTCTCCGTATATCCGTACGTGATGACATTAGGAATATCACGGAGCGCATCACGGACGAACGGGTTCTCGCCGTAAGCGATGACGATGCCGCCCTTACGGACCTGCTTCACGAATTGACGGAACGAGCGGATGATATGATCGATATCCTTGAAATAATCCAGGTGATCGGAATCGATATTGAGAAGAACGGCAATGGACGGACGGAGCGAAAGGAAGCTGTCCATATATTCGCAGGCCTCCGTCACGAAATACTTGTGATCGCTTCCGATCTCTACATTGCCCTTAATCTCTTCGACATTGCCGCCGACGAGAATGGTCGGCTTGTAATCGGCATTGCGCAGGATGAGCGAGGTCATCGAAGTGACCGTCGTCTTGCCGTGCGTACCGCAGACGGCGATGCTGTTCTCATATTGATCCATGAGCATGCCGAGAACCTGTGCGCGCGAGAAAATCTCAATGCCTCGTTCCTTCGCACGGATGATCTCCGGATTCGTCTCCGGAATGGCTGCCGAGTAGACGACAGCATCGACCGTCTCGACATTCTCCGCACGATGCTCCGTGAAAATCGTGATTCCCTTCTCTTCGAGATGCTCCGTGATCGGGGAAGGATGAATATCCGTTCCGCTGACAATATGTCCGCGTTCTGCCAAAATCTCTGCAATCGCCGACAGACCGACGCCGCCGATGCCGAGACAATGAATTCTTTTATATTGCGAAATATCCGTCAAGATACTTACCTCCTCATCATATTCATCATGTAATTATATGATATTTACCTGCTCAATACAAGAATGCGGCTCACGCAATCCGAGAATACAGGCAGGAATTGACTTTTTCGGCGGAGACTTTAGAATAAAAAGAAGAGAAGGAGGTCCTCTATGAAGAAGAACAAGCGCGTCGGTTATCTGATCCATGAACTGGTTACCCATCCCGGCGTCTCTTATTCCTCCGAGACCTTCTGCACGGCCCTGGACATTGCCCGCTCCAGCCTCAGCGAAGACCTGGCCGCAGCTCGCGAGATCATCGAAGAGATTGGAACCGGTACCATTGAGACCCTTCGAGGCACCGGCGGCGGGATTCGTTACCTTCCTTCGCTTAATGAAGAAGGCTTTCGCCGCTTACAGCAGGAGCTCATCCGGCGAACGGAGGATCCGCAGCGCATCCTCGGCGGCGGATATCTCTATACCTCCGACTTCATGTATGACAGCGAGCTCATCCGCCCGATGGCACTCTACTTCGCCGGATGTTTTCGCCACGCAGATGCTGATTATGTCGTCACCGTCGAGACGAAGGGCATTGCCCTCGCCTCGCAGGTCGCCTTCATGCTGGGGCTTCCCCTCGTCATCGTAAGACGCGAAGCGAAATATTCCGAAGGCTCCACGGTCAGCATCAACTACTTCTCCGGCTCCTACGATCGCATCCAGAAGATGTCGCTCGCCAAGCGCGCCGTTCAGCCGGGCGGCCGTGCCGTCATCATCGACGATTTCATGCGCGGCGGCGGAAGCTCCAAGGGGCTCGCCGAAATTCTGGCCGAATTCGACGTCGAGGTCATCGGCACCGGCGTTGCCATCGCTTCCAAGGAACCGGCGAAGAAAAAAATTACTTCTTATATTCCGATTCTCTGGCTTGATGCCATAGATGAAGAAAGGCGCATCATCACCGCGAGACCGGCAGATTATTTGAATCCGTCCTCTCTCCTGTGACAGATCGAACGGAGGTGATTCTATGATGCGATTCGATATGCATTGTCATACCAAGTACGGCTCCATCGATGCGAAGCCGCCGATCCGCGATTATGTCAAGCTTCTCAAAGAGAAGGGTTATCACGGGATGCTCGTCACGGACCATGATTCTTATCGCGGCTACTTTCGCTGGCGCGAGAAGCATCCCGAGGACGACCCGGATTTCACCGTCCTTTGCGGCATCGAATATGACACGCGCGACGCCGGTCACTTCCTCGTCATCCTCCCGGACGGCATCTATCTCGAGGCGCTCACCATGCGCGGCATGGACGTCATGACGCTCCTCATGCTCGTCCACGAATACGGCGGCATCATCGGTCCGGCGCACCCGTTCGGCGTTCGCTCCTCGAGCGCGATGTTCTTTAACAAGCTCCGAGAAAAGCCGGAGCTGCTCCGGCGCTTCGACTTCGTAGAATCCTTTAATGCCTGTGAATCCCATGAATCGAACCGCCTTGCAACGCTTCTCGCCGAGGATTATAACAAGCCGTCCTTCGGCGGCTCCGACTCCCATGATCACAAATACATCGGCATGGCTTATACGGATTTCTATCAGCCGATTCGCTGCAACAACGATGTCATCCGCGCCGTCAAGGAGCGCTCCAATATCGAAGCCGGCGGCAAGGAGCGCGGTGTGACCTTCAAATCGAAGCATAAGGAGGCATTTTATTCCATCTACGGATTTATGGCTTTCAACCAGAGCCTCGGTGCCATCTTCTATCCGTTCCGAAAGATGAGAATTAAGCAGGCCTTGAAGAACAAGCCGGATTATACCTCCTTCCGGCCGGAGAATACCGACTCCACGGTGCGATAATCCGCGCCGAATGAGAACTTAAGTCTGTATAGAGCAAACGACTCCCGCGTGGCGGGAGCCGTTTTTTATTAAAGATCATTCATGAATATAGACCTTCATGCCGATGTCGGCGGCATCATAGAGCTGCGCGGCAAAGGCGGTCGGAAGGTTCGGGCAGCCGTGGGAACCGTCGGTCTGATAAATCGTCCCGCCGAACTGCGTTCGCCAGGAGGCGTCATGAAAACCGTAAAGGCCGTCCGAGGTGAACTGGATCCAGTAGGAAACATGCACCGGCTCCGCTTTGCTTCCGTCCTTATCGGGATGACTCGGGTAAAGGGTGATATCTCGCTCCTTCTCGAGGATATGATAGGTGCCCGTCGGGGTCGGAGAGAGCTCGGGATAACCGGAAACCATCGGAGACGAGAGGATCGGTTCATAATCTTCATAAACGGTAACCGTCTGCTGCCCGATGCTGACATCGATATAATCGCCGGCCTTCGGGTCGATGTCCTTCTTGGCCTCCTCGCTCCCCGGGAAGGTGAAGCGGCGCTGCGACGGATCCTTTTCGAGCTGATCCGCGATGGAGAAGGCCACGGAATCCCAGGTGAAGTCTTTCGGCTCGGCCGTTCCTTCAAAGGCCTGCTTCAGGATCGTTGCCGTCTTCGTTCGCCCGTCCTGAATCGTCAACGGGAGGGTATATTCCGTCCCGCGCCGGAAGAGATGAAGCGGATTCACGGTCGTCTTGCGAATCATCCCGCGAAGCTTGTCGGTCTCCTCGAATTTATAACCGGACTCGACGGCCTCCTCCCTGTCGCCGATCGCGACGGTCAGGCGGTTCGTGTCTTCGGTAATCGCTCGCCATGCTTCCTCCGCCGTCATTTCCGAAACGTCAACGCCGTTCACGGTCACGTGCTTCGGGAAGGTGTCCGCCGTCACATAGATTGTCAGAATGGCGATTAAAATGCATAAGGAAAAAAAGGTCGCACCCACGAGAATGCGACCTCTTCGATGTTTCAGCAAGCGATGAAACACATAGATGACATGATGTAATCCCTTACGCTTAGAAGTAGACATAGACCAGTGTTCCGCTGTTGATGAGGTTATAAAGTCCGCCGGCTAAGGATGGCGGCAAATTGATACAACCGTGCGAACCGTCATTGATATAAATTCCGCCGCCGAAGGCACTGCGCCAATCCGCATCGTGGAGTCCAATACCGCCGTTAAACGGCATCCAGTAGCGGACCGGGGATTCATAATCCGTGCCGTCCGCGTTCTTGCCCTTGAGGACGGTGTTCATCGTCTTGTAATTGATATTGAAAATACCGGTCGGCGTACGGTATCCCGGTCCGCCCGTGACGCACGGTGCCGACCAGATGACCTCGCCGTTGCGTACGAATTTGACATTCTGCGAGGAGAGGTTGATCTCAACCTGGTTCATGACATCTTGGCTGGTCTGATCCTTGACGGAAAGCTTCGCGGAGGTCTTGCCATTCTTGAGAGCCTTATAGATGGCATTCGCGGATTCCTTCTCGTTGATCTCTCCGCTGATGACATAGTTGTTCAATTCCTTTTCACCGACCGTCGTCTGGACCGTCATGACCGGTGCGCCGTAATTGGCCTTGAGCTCTTTGACGACCTTCTCGGCGCCCTCGAGGCTGTATTTCGGCCCGTCCTCACTGTATAGAACGATCTCCGCCAGCTGCGCCGGCTTCAGCTTCAGGAGCATGCCGCGAGGATTGTTGACATAGAACGGCTTCGTGAGATATTCCTTCGCGAAAGCAAGCTCTTCCTCGAGATCGGCCGCCTTGACGGTCGGCGTCTCGATATAATCGGCACGCTTAAAGGTGAATTCCTTCTCGGCCGGGCTCTTGCCGAGGCCGTCGCCGATCTCTTCCGCGATCTTGATATAATTCGTGCTCTTGCCCTGCTTCTCCGGGATGATTACCATCTTATCGTAATCGATTCTCGCATTGCTCGTGAGAACCGTTCCGCTGGCATCCGGGAAATTCTTGGCGAGAACCTTGGCACTCGCTTCGATACCGTCCGCCACGTTCATTCCCATGTCATAATCGACCGTCGTGAAGAAATGGCGCGGATCTGCGGTCGACTTGCGCATCAGATCCTTGAGAGAGGATTCATTATCGAAGGCAAAGGCCGTATGAATCTCCTTCTCTGTATCGTCAATAGTGACGGAGAGGTCATTCATCGTTTCAGTCAATGCGGCCGCCGCTTCCTTCGTATCCATGCCGGAGACATCCGTTCCGTTGATCGCAACGCGGTTCGCGAAGGTGGTAGCGCTGAAAGCATAATAAGTCCAGGCACCGCCGATGATGACAAGGACCGCAAGAACGGCAATTGTGATCTTGAGAGCCTTGCGTCTCTTCTGCTTCTTCTCTTCTGCAGCCGGAGCGGTCTCCTGCTCCTCCGAAGCCGGCTCTTCGTCTGATACTTCTGCGTCAGACGCTTCCTCGGATTCAGACTCTTCCGACGCTTCTTCAACCGAGTCTTCCTCGATCTCAGCTTCTTCCGCTGCCTCTTCGGCGGCTTCTTCAGGCTCGGCTTCGTCGACCTGCTCTTCTTCGGAAGGCTCTTCGGACGCAGCCTCGTCGACCTGCTCTTCTTCGAAAGGCTCGTCGGACGCAGCCTCGTCGACCTGCTCTTCTTCGGAAGGCTCGAGAGACTCGGCTTCTTTCGATTCTTCTTCAGTCTCTTCCTCTGATTCGGCTTCGGACTCTTCTTCGGACTCTTCTTCGGACTCTTCCTCCGATTCTGCTTCAGACTCTTCTCCGGTCTCTTCCGTAGATTCTTCTTCAGCCGCGGAATCGGCAGAGTCTTCCGACTCCTCTTCAAAAACAGGTTCCTCCGGAGCCGCCTCGATATCCAAAGCCTCTGTCATCTCCGAAGGCTCCTCCTCGGAAAGCATATCCTCAGCGAGTGCTTCCGCTGCCTCGGCCGCTTCCTCCGTCTCGACCGGCCATCCGTACTTCTGTTGCTTCTCTTCCAGTACCTTGCGTACGATATTCTTCTCAGACATGATTCTAATTCTCATCGTGCCCGTCGGGCTTCACATTATCAAATACGGCTTTGTATCAACACAATATGTTCACACGCTCTTTATTATATACTCAAATTCCGCATGAGTATAGACAGAAAAGCATCAGTTTGAACAAAAACATATAAAAAAAGCACGGATCCATGATCCGTGCTTGAACTCTGGAGGTGACACCCAGATTCGAACTGGGGATGAAGGTTTTGCAGACCTCTGCCTTACCACTTGGCTATGTCACCAGGTGCGGGCCGGCAAAGGTCCGCAGGTCTTGGCTAGGGTAGCAGGATTCGAACCTGCGCATGACGGAATCAGAATCCGTTGCCTTACCACTTGGCGATACCCCATCATCTAGAAGGCGGTTAAAAAGTTGGGGTGGGTAGTGGGATTCGAACCCACGCATACAGGAGCCACAACCCTGGGTCTTAACCGCTTGACGATACCCACCATATAAAAAATTGGCGACCGGGAACGGGCTCGAACCGTCGACCTCCAGCGTGACAGGCTGGCATTCTAACCAGCTGAACTACCCGGCCGCAAATGGTGGACGCTATAGGGCTCGAACCTATGACCCTCTGCTTGTAAGGCAGATGCTCTCCCAGCTGAGCTAAGCGTCCAGATCTTGGTAGCGGCGGATGGACTTGAACCATCGACCTTTCGGGTATGAACCGAACGCTCTAGCCAGCTAAGCTACGCCGCCATATGCACTTTCGTGCGACTTGATTATGATAGCAAAGAGACCGAGGTTTGTCAATAACTTTTTTAAAGAAATCTCATCTCGATTCCCTCGTTCTCAATGTTCGTTTATGATATACTATTTTACATTCGATTGCAAGGAGGAACTTCTATGAAATCACCGGGCGCTGTCGCCTTCACGCTCTTCGGTATAGACATCCGCTGGTACGGCATTCTCATCACCTGCGGTGCCGCACTGGCCATTCTCATCAGCTGCCGAAGAGCCGAACGCCATCACCTCAATACGGATACCGTCCTGGACCTCTCCCTTCTCGTCCTCCCGCTCGGCATCATCGGCGCTCGCGCTTATTATGTTTTCTTCGATTTCGATCTCTATCGTAACGACCTCTCGAGCATCTTCGATATCCGGCAGGGCGGTCTCGCCATCCACGGCGGCCTTCTTTTCGGACTCGCCGCGGCTTTAATCTACTGCCATTTCAAGAAGATTTCGATTTTCAATGTCGCCGACCTCCTGCTCCCTTCCGTGGCACTGGCGCAGGCCATCGGACGCTGGGGCAACTTCTTCAACAGCGAAGCCCACGGCACGCCGACCGATCTCCCTTGGGCCATCCTGGTCGATGGGCAGTATGTCCATCCGACCTTCCTCTATGAATCCCTCTGGTGCCTCGTCATCTTCCTAGTGCTGAGCTACCTCGACCGAAAGCCGCATTTCGAAGGACGCATCGCCTGCCTCTACGGCCTCCTCTATGCCCCGGAGCGCTTCCTCGTCGAGGGGCTTCGAACGGACAGCCTCATGATAGGTCCTCTCCGCCAGGCGCAGGTCATCAGCATCATCATCTTCATCGCCTGCCTCCTTCTCTATTTCTACCTGAAGAAGCGAAGCGACGCGAAGGAAGTCGTTTAGAACAAGTTAACAAAAAGCAACGAGACAGCCTCCGGTTCTTCGGAAGCTGTCTCGTTTTTGCATAAGATACGGTCTCGCGGAAAAGCGCTTAACGAACCTCGGGCGCGCTTTCGAGAATTCGCTCGAGCTCCTGCACGAAGTGCTCCAGACCCACCCGGTCCTCTTCCGTGAAGCGTCCCTTCTTCGGGCTGTCGATGTCAAGAACACCGTAAAGCGTTCCGTGAATCATCATCGGGACAACGATTTCGGATTCGGAGGCGCTGTCACAGGCGATATGTCCCGGAAAAGCGTGAACATCGGGAACGAGAACGGTCTCCTCCCGCGCTGCCGCCGTGCCGCAGACGCCCTTCCCCATTTCAATCTCCACGCAAGCCGTCCGTCCCTGGAACGGTCCTAGGATGAGTTTGCCGTCCTCGAGAAGATAAAAGCCGGCCCAGTTGAGGTCAGGAAGCGTTTCATAGAGCAGGGCCGACGCATTCGAAAGCACGGTAACCGTGTAACGGACGTTCTCCGAAAGCGAGGTGAGCTGGCGTGTGAGCAGGGAATAATCTGTCATGAGTCGTTCTCCTTTAGAAAATTCGGCGCAGAAGTCTTGAGGAAATCTACGCTCTATTATACTATATAAGGTAACGATTAAGAAAGGCGGGAACCGATAGCGAGTTTCCCGAGTAGGTAAAATAGATATGAAATTAGGAATCGTCGGGCTCCCGAATGTCGGTAAGAGCACCCTTTTCAATGCAATCACCAAGGCCGGAGCCGAAGCGGCCAACTATCCGTTCTGCACCATCGAGCCGAACGTCGGCGTCGTCACCGTGCCGGACAAGCGCCTCGAGGTTCTTCACGAGATTTATAACTCCAAGAAGACCATCTATACTACCATCGAGTTCTGCGATATCGCCGGCCTCGTCAAGGGTGCTTCCAAGGGCGAAGGCCTCGGCAACAAGTTCCTCGGCCACATCCGCGAGACGGCAGCCATCGTCCACGTCGTGCGCTGCTTCGAGAATGATAACATCGTTCATGTCAACGGTCACATCGATCCGCTCGGCGACATTGATACGATCAATACAGAGCTTATTTTCGCCGACCTCGAGGTCCTGGAGCGCGCCATCGCCAAGCTGAACAAGTCGATGAAGGCAGACAAGAGTCTCGCAGCCAACATTGCCCTCCTCGAGCGCGTCAAGGAATGGCTTGAAGGCGGTCATTCCGTTCGTGCCATGGAGCTGGACGACGAGGAGCAGGAAATGCTCTCGAGCATGGATCTTCTGACAGCGAAGCCGATCATCTACGTCGCCAATGTCTCGGAGGATGATCTCCCGGGTGATGATAACCCGTACGTCAAGCAGGTCCGCGAATTCGCCGCTTCCGAGGGAGCCGGCTGCGTTACCATCTGCGCCGAAATCGAAGCGGAGATGGCCGAGCTTGAAGACGAGGAGCGTGATGCTTTCCTCGAAGACCTCGGCATCGAGGAATCCGGTCTCGACAAGCTGATCAAGGCGAGTTACAGCCTCCTCAATCTCATCAGCTACCTCACCGCCGGAGAGCCGGAGGTTCGCGCCTGGACCATCACAAAGGGAACGAAGGCACCGCAGGCAGCCGGCAAGATCCACTCCGATTTCGAGAAGGGCTTCATCCGTGCCGAAACCATCGCTTACGATAAGCTCATCGAGTGCGGCGGCAGCCTCGCCAAGGCTCGCGAGAAGGGTCTCATCCGCTCCGAGGGCAAGGATTATGTCGTCCAGGACGGCGATGTCATTCACTTCCTCTTTAATGTATAAAAAGGTATACTTTCGACTTGCTTTTTATAACAGGATTGATATAATCACTATAGAGGTTATCTCCCCTGATGATCTCTTTAATCTCTAGTCCCAATACCCTTTTACGAAGCAGACTACTCCCCTGTAGTCTGTTTTCTTTTACAAAACGAAGACGGAGAAAGATCATGAAAACATTCACGCGGGATTATCCGGATACCTTCTATCAGGGTGAAGCCTTCGGCCGCTGCTACGGCTCGCGCCGCCCCTGCATCTTCGATATCGAGACGACCGGGCTCTCGGCCGAAAGCGGCAAGGTCATCCTCACGGCGCTCATGACGGTGCTGCCGCAGGGCGGCATGCGCATCACACAGTTCCTGGCCGAATCTCCGTATGAAGAGAACAAGGTTCTCGAGGAAACGGCGGAATTCCTGCGGCGTGAGAATATCGATTACTTCGTCACCTTTAACGGCAGCGCCTTCGACCTCCCCTTTGTGAGGAAGCGCTCGAAGGGACGCTCTTATGCTTCCGCATACAGCCTTTATGACTTCGACCTCTATCGCTTCTTCCGGAAATATACCACTCTTCCCCGTGTCATTCCTTCGCTTCGCCAGAAGGCGATCGAAGAATATTTCGGCATCCACTCGGACCGCCGCGATGTCATCACGGGGCGCGAGAGTGTCCGCCTCTTCCAGGAATATACGGTCGACAAGGATCCGGTCAAGGAGAAGATTATCCTCACCCATAACCGCGAGGACGTCCTGCAGCTGAACCGCCTGCTCCGGGCGGCCGGAAAGAATGACTTCCTGGACATCCTGAACGAAGGTCTGACCTTGGATGAGATCGCTGCTTCCATGGGCATGCCGGCAGCCGGCGGCAAGCTGACGGCCTCCGTACATTTCGAAGAGAGCAAAGGGCAGGAATCCGTCGTCATCAGCGGAAGTCAGCTCGGCGACGAAGCATCGACCGCCCTCCTCTACCCGGACGAATTCCCGGGAGGCTCGGCGGAATTCAGCGCTTCCGCCGCTTCGTATCAAATCAGGCTGCAGCTCCTTACGCGCGGTTCTTCCTCTTACCTCGACATGGCGCCGCTCGCAGAGAACATTGAGAGCGTCACGCGCCTTACGGTCAGGGAATCGCTCGATGCACGGCGAAGCGGATTCGCGGTTCGGACCTCCCCGCTCATCCGGGAGCAGTCCTCGCTCCTCTCGCGGCTTCGCGCGTCCGAGAATTGGATCAATGACTTCCTCCTCCTTCGCGAAAACGGCCGTCCGTTCTATGACTCGATGAACCTGCTCGCGCTCCTCCTCTCCTGTCATTATGTCATGGAGGCTCACGGGAAAGAGGATTGATATTGCTCCGTATTCTGTTGCTGCATGCAGTTCATACAGAGCAAAGGGTATGCACACCGTGTGCATACCCTTTTGCATGAAATGAAGCAAATGCTTAAACGACTTATCCTCTCTCCTTGCAGACGTCAACCCAGGACGCCGCGTGGCCGCATTCGAAGATTTCATCCGGCGACAATTCGACGATATCATAGGTGCTGCCGCAGGCAACGAAGAGCGTCTCGTGCTCCTTGAGCGACTCATCCGTGTAAACGTGAATTCCTTCCGGAATGGCGAAGGGACAGACGCCGCCGATCATCTGGCCGATGCGGTCGTGAACCTCATCCGGGGAAAGCATGCGCGCCTTGAAGCCGAAGGTGTTTCGATATTTCTTATTGTCGATGCCCATGTTGCCGGCCATGACGATCATCATGCAATCCTCGCCGTCGCGAAAGGAAAGGGTCTTCGCGATGCGTGCCGGTGCCACACCCAGGGTCGAAGCGGCATCTTCAACGGTCGCACAGGTGGTCCCGCAGTGATGGATGCGGTCGACCAATCCGTAAGGTTCGAAATACTGTTCATACTTTTCCAAAGACATTTCCTTCACTCCTTATCCATGAAATATCTGTTGTCAGTATACCACATGGAGGTGCGTTTCGGAGAGTTCTCTTCGCTTACAATTTCTTTTCCTTCACACAGCACATACTCTATGACTGATTTTACTGCCGCAGAGCCAATAAAAAAACTCGGAACATCCGTTCCGAGTTTACTTTGGTTGCGGGGACAGGACTTGAACCTGCGGCCTCCGGGTTATGAGCCCGACGAGCTACCAACTGCTCTACCCCGCGATATTTAAGATGGTGCCGGAAACCGGACTCGAACCGGTACGAGGTTTCCCTCACAGGATTTTAAGTCCCGGGCGTCTGCCAATTCCGCCATTCCGGCAGGAAAAAATGGCTCCGAGGGTGGGGCTCGAACCCACAACCTACCGGTTAACAGCCGGTTGCTCTGCCATTGAGCTACCTCGGAATATCTGCCCCAATGTTTGCGACTTAATCAGTATATAACCATTGAGGCACATTGTCAACAAGATTTCTTTTATTTTTTAAAAGTTATTTTTGCGAACGCGCTCCGCCTCTTCGCGGTCCGCTTCCGCATTCTTCCCGACGATTTCGAGCTTCTTGCGATACTTGTCCGCCTGCTCCCGGTCACCGACCGCATCGAAGATCAAGATGAGATCCTCGAGAATCTGCTCATTGCTCGGGCTGTACGTGAGGCCGTTCTTATAATCGCTGACCGCCTGCTCGAGATTCCCCATGGCGCTCTCCGCCATGCCGAGATAATACCAAAGCGGCCACCAGGAGGCAAAGGAGCTGTCGGTATACGGACGAAGGATCGCCTCCCCTCCCTGATAATCGCCGCTCAGCACATGATTGATGCCTTCTTCGATCTTGACCGGCTCCGTCAGCTTCTCGAGAAGCTCCTGGATCTCCTGTTTCTCCTCCTCGATAGCCGGATCCGTATCGGCCGCCGTGAGCTGCATGAAGCTCTCCCAGGTGAGCTTCGCCTTAAGATAAAGGCCCATATTGGCATAACAGAAGCCGAGATAATAATATCCCTCCGCGAAATCCGGATGGAGAAGCGTCAAGGTCTCAAAGGCCTCCATCGACTCCGCCTTGAAATTGCCGACGAAGGCATCCTCTTCACCCTCGGCATTCGTATAAGCATTACGGCAGGCGAGCGCATAGAGATAGAGCGCATCGCACGACTTCGGCTCCAGAATGAGCGCCATGCGGAAGAACATCGCCGCGACCAGATCGTCGCCGTGCGTCGCCGCCGAAGCGCCCTCCTTGAGAAAAACCTTCACGGCCTGATCGCCGAAGACGAGATGCATGAAGGAAAGATATGCCTCACGGTACGGGAAATTGCCGTCTCCGCCGAGGACGCGTCCCATGCCGATGGCGATCGTCACGGTGTTGATCTCATCGCCGAAGGCTCCGAGGATCGGCACCGGCACGCCCCGCAGGAAGTCTTCCGCTTCCATCTTCTCGAGCATCTCCTCCTGAAGCTCATCGAAGAGGATGCCTTTATTTTTTTCATAGAGATAAGGCGCGATACGATCGCGCCTTTCGTTCATATCCTTATTTGACATTCAGGTCCCAGCCCTTTCGTTCCAATCTTTTGACCGCTTCCGTGCCGAAATGCTTCTCGAGCTCGTGCGTCATGACCTCCATCAGGATCTGCAGCTTGAGATTCTCGCCGCGCTCGTCATAGATGCCGGCGGCATAAGCATAGAGTACGCGGTAGCGCTCCTCTTCGAGATGAAGAAGATTCATATATCCCTTCTCCGAAATGAAATCGGTCAGTCCCATGAAGAAATCATAAGCCTTGCGGCCGGTGTCGCCGAGAATGCGATTCAGCGAATCAGCGAAATACTCCTGATAGAGTTCAAGAATCTTCGAGAGTCTGACGATATCAATCATTCGATCGGCAGGCATGAAATCGTTCGCGATCACTTCATACGGAACTTCGGAGTCGAAGCGATATCCGTAATTCGCCGCCTCACTTCGAAGCACGCAGCCCTTCACCATATGAAGGACCTCGATGTCGAAACGATCGGCATGCAGCCCGTAAATCTTATTAAAGGCTCGCGCAAAAAGCTCCGGCGTCTCACACGGGAGACCCGCGCGCTGCTTCACCGTGACTCGAATATTGCCGTTCTGAATCACCTTGCTGATATTGTACATCAGCTGATAGATATTCGCCTTGCGTCCGGCCGCATCCAGCGGCTCGGCATTGGTCGACTCGATATCTACCGTGAATTCAAAGAGTCCTTTTCTCGCATGACCGAGCAGGAGGATCGTCTCTTCATCGAGAAGATCGCCGTTGATATCGAAGCAGAAGGTCGTCACACCGTTATCGTTATTGATAAGATATTCAAAGATACGATAGGCTCTCTCCTTGCCGAAGTTAAACCACTTATCGACAAAGATGACCTTCTCCGCCTTCTTGATGATGAAATAACGGAGCTCGCTGCAGACGCGCGCCAGCGAAAGCGAGCGAATCTTGCGGTCCGGAAGGAGTTGACGATAATAACAGCGATCCGGATTGCCTCTCGAGCTCTCATAGCAGACCGTCGATCCCTCTTCCACCGAGAAATGCTCATAAGCAAACGGCATATCTTCATATCGCATCGGTTCCCCGATCGGATTGACGACGATATTCTCTCCGTCACGATAAGCCAATCCGTCCAGACCGGCAAATTCGAAGCGATAGGTCAGGATCGTATGGATGAATCGGAAGAAGACACCTTCCTCTTCTCCGCGGATGACATAATCGACTTCCGGGTTCTTTGCCATATAAGCCTTCGTCTCCGCCGTCACCGGCATGCCGCCGACGATGACCACCGTGCTCGGAACCGCCTTCTTGATCAGCTGAGCAATATGATCGATCTTCGCTTCATTATAAAGATCGCAATGGAAATAAAGGAGATCGTATTTCTCCTTCATCAGCTCCTCATAAATGCTCCTGTCGGCATCGCCCATGCGATACTCGCGAATCGTCGTATCGATCGGTGCTTCCGCAACGACATTGTAGAGATTCTTCAGGGCAAGGCCGGATTCCGGAGAACCGGTTCGGATGGTACAGAGAAGTAACCGCATAACTTCACCTACATTCTTAATAACTAACTGACAGATTTCGATAAACTACATTCTCTCCGGTGCCTTCATGTTGAGAAGGTTCAGTGCGTTCGCAATCGCTGTGCGGGCCGCCGAAACCAGCGCCAGCTTCGCGACTCTCTCATCGGCATTCTCGACGAGAATGTGCTCATCATGATAAAACTTATTGAACTCCTGCGCGATATCCACGAGATGACGCGTCAGGATGGACGGCTCGTATTTGTCGGCAGCCTCGCTGATGACTTCCGGCATGCGATAAATCAGCTTCGCCAGCGTATAAGCGCTCTCCGAAGTCAAATAACCGTAATCCGCAATCTGCTGCTCGGCAACGGCCTTGAGGTCCTCTTCCGAAGCGCTGCGAAGGACGCTGCAGGCGCGTACGTGCGTATATTGAACATACGGTCCGGTCTCTCCGTCGAAATTGAGGACCTTATCCCAGGAGAATGTATAATCCTTAATTCGGTTGTTGGAAAGTTCCTGGAAAATGACGGCGCCGATACCGACCTCCTTCGCGATCTCATCGACATCGATGCCGTCCGTATTCTTCTCGCGAATGATCTCCGCCGTCTTTTCCACGGCCTTATTGAGTACATCCTCGAGGAAAACGACGCGCCCCTTGCGGGTCGACATCGTGCCTTCTTCCAAGCTGACAAGGCCGAACGGGACGTGAATGCAATCCTCCTGCCATTCATATCCCATGAGCTCCAGTACCTTCTTCCATTGACGGAAGTGAAGATTCTGCTGCGAAGCGACGACATAAATGCACTTGTCGAAGTCATAATGCTCCTTGCGGTAGATGGCCGCTGCGATGTCTCGCGTGACATAGAGGCTCGTGCCGTCCGACTTCGTGATGAGCGCCGGTGCCATGCCGTACGGCTCCAGGTCGACAATCTGCGCACCCTGCGATTCTACCAGGAGATTCTTGTCCTTCAACTCCTGCAGGACGGCCGGCATCTTGTCCGAATAGAAGCTCTCGCCCGCATAGGAATCGAAGGTGATATCGAGCATATCATAAACGCGGTTGAACTCGCTGAGGCTGAGCTCGCGGAAACGCTTCCAAAGGGCGGTCTCCTCCGCTTCTCCGTGTTCGAGATTATAGAAGGCCTTACGCGCTTCGTCATTCAGGCTCGGATCCTTCTCGGCCTCCTCGTGGAACTTCGTATAATAGCGGAGGAGCGACTTGATCGGCTCCTTCTCGAGCTCCTCTTCACTGCCCCACTTGCGATAAGCGACAATCATCTTGCCGAACTGCGTACCGTAATCGCCGAGATGGTTGATGCGGATGACATGATAGCCCTGGGCATCGAAGATCTTGTAAATCGCATTGCCGATGACCGTGCTTCGAATATGACCGATATGGAACGGCTTCGCGATGTTCGGCGAAGAATATTCCACGATGACGGTGCGGCCTGCGCCGCGGTCGGAGCGTCCGTAATCCGCGCCCTGCTTGGCCACATCCTTCAGGAGATGCTCCATGAAATACTCTTTGCGGATGAAGATATTGACATAAGCATTCACCTGCTCGACGTGATCGAAGATCTCGCAGCCCTCGATGCGCGACGCAATCTCCTGTGCGATCAGCTGCGGCGCTTTTCTCATCGTCTTCGCCAGGCGGAAGCAAGGAAATGCATAATCACCCATCGTCGTATCGACCGGGATCTCGATCATCTCCGCAATCTGCTCCTCGGTGAGTCCGAGCGCCTCGTCAAAGATCTCTGCTGCGATAAGCTTCTTATAATCGATCATATTCTCTGCTCCTGGTTCTAGATTTGTCTGTTTCGTTCGTATTGTTTCTTGATTATTTCGTTTCGTCCGAATTCTTGATTTCTCTACTTCGTTTCGTCCGGCTTCTCGGACGCCGCCGGCGGGAAGTCGAACGCTTCATCCTTCTCCGTTCGGACCGGAATGCCGGCTTTGATCAGCATCTCTGCGAAGACGCCGTTTCCCGGAATCTTCGTCCCGGAGAATGTGCCGTCATAAATCATCCCTGCACCGCAGGACGGGCTGTTCGCCTTCAGGATGGCGCCTTCGACAACCTCGCCGCGCTTCGATGCTTCCTCGAGAACATCCCGGTAAGAAAGCTCGGCGCCGCGAACGAAGTCCTCCGTCAGATCCTTCCCTTCCCGGTCAAGGATGCGAAGCCTCTCTCCCTGCTGATGCTCGGCCGGGGGACGCGGTGACGGGAGCTCCGCCCGGGTCTCGGGACAGACGGAAAGGCACGAATGGCAGGATGCGAAGTCGAGCACCCGTTCGCTGCGATTGTGACCTCCGTTATATTTGCAATGACACCCGAGAAGGCAACGGCTGATGATAAACATACGCTCTCCATCATAAGTTAGTATCTAATTCATTATATAACAGATAATATACGGCCGCAAATATGATTTTGTTTCAAACAACAAAAAGCACGGCATTCGATGAACGAATGCCGTTTTTCTATGAATCCTTCTTAAGCTTGACGACCGTGGCTCCTGCGCCGCCGGCGTTATACGGCGCATCCGAGCAGCTTTTGACGATGCGATTGTGCTTGAGATAATCGCGGATGCCGCTTCGGAGGGCTCCGGTGCCCTTGCCGTGAATGATGCGAACCTCGTCGAGTCCGGAGAGATAGGCATTGTCCAGATATTTGGCGAGGCGCTCGACGGCATCGTCGACGGTGAGGCCTATCACGTTGATTTCCGGGGAGATGGTGCGCGCCTTCTCCGTGGAGATGCGCTGATAAGCGCGGCGATTGCGGCTCTTGGTGCCGGCCGGGTTGTTCTCGATGATCATGAGGTCGTCGATACGAGCAGACATCTTGAGCGCACCGATGCGGACGGTCAGGTTGCCCTTGGCATCCGGCTCCGATTCGACCTCTCCGTTCTGGCCGAGTGAGAGGAGCTTGATGCGCGTTCCCGGCTTGAGCTGATCCGGGGTCGGTGCTGCGTGAGACTTCTTCGGAGCCGGTGCTTCCGGCCGGAGGTCTTTCCTCGCCTTGCCGAGCCTGCGGCGGCTCTCCGCGACCGCGGCCATGCTGTGTCCGTGGTCCTGTTTCTTCGCCGCTTTAAGGGAATCGCTGACCTCTTTGACATGCTCCTCCGCTTCGAGAAGGACGAGGTCGGCATCCTCTTGAGCTTTCTGAAGGATCTTCGCGCGTTCGCTCTCGGCTTCGCGAATCCTGTTTTCGGCGTCGCGAAGCTTCTCTTCGGCTTCGCGGCGAAGGGTCTCCACCTCCTGCAGGCGATGGTCGATGCGGCGCTGGTCCTCTTCGACCCGCGTAACGGCGCGTTCGAAGTCCAGCTGGCTGTCGCTCAGAAGCTCGGAAGCGCGGTCGACGATCTCCGGCTGAATGCCCAACTTGCGGGAGATCTCGAAGGCATTCGACTTGCCCGGGAGCCCGACGCGAAGGCGGTACGTCGGTGAGAGCGTTTCGACATCGAATTCCATCGATGCATTCTCGACCCCTTCCGTCTCGAGAGCATATTTCTTGAGTTCTGTATAATGCGTCGTCGATGCGACAAGCGCACCGGCCGCCTTGAGATGCTCGAGGATGGCGATGGCAAGCGCCGCACCCTCCGCCGGATCCGTTCCGGCGCCGAGCTCATCGAGAAGAACCAGGGTCTCAGAGCCGGCCTCCCGGAGAATCTCCGAGATATTCACCATATGCGACGAGAAGGTACTGAGGCTCTGCTCAATGCTCTGTTCATCCCCGATATCGGCATAGACCTCTTTCAAAACCGGAAGCTCGCTCTCCTCATTACAAGGAACATGGAGTCCGGACTGAGCCATGAGAATGAGGAGGCCGATGGTCTTGAGCGTGACGGTCTTGCCTCCCGTATTGGGACCGGTGATGAGAAGCGTCGAATAATCGCCTCCGAGCGAAACATCGATCGGAACAGCTTTCTCCTTCGGGAGAAGCGGATGACGGCCGCGATGAATGCGGATGCGTCCCTCCGTATTGAGTTTCGGGCAGAAGGCATTCATGGAGCAGGCGAGCTTACCCTTCGCCTGGATGACATCGAGGCGAACGAGCAGCGATTGATTGTTCCTGAGGTCATAATGGTGCTCCGCCACACGGTCGGTCAGGGCCTGGAGGATTCTCGCGATCTCGGCTTGCTCCGCCAAGGCGAGCTCCTTCAGTTCATTGTTCATCGTCACGATCGCCTGCGGCTCGATGAAGAGCGTCGCGCCCGATTGCGATTGGTCATGAACGAGACCCGGCACGAGATTGCTGTATTCTCGCTTGACCGGAATGACATAGCGACCGTTTCGCATCGTCACGATGGCGTCCTGCAAATACTTGGAGGAGCTGCTCGCATATTTCTCGAGACGATGGCGGATGGCCTCATTCTTATTGCGAATATCGCGCCGGATCCTCTTGAGCTCCGGTGAAGCCTGGTCGGACATCTCGTCCTCCGAAAGGATGGAGCGCGTGATATCCTGCTCCAGCTTCGTCTCCGGGACGAGCAATTCGGCAATTTCAAGGATGCCCGGGGCATCCGGGATATCTTCATTCAGAAATTGCTTCACCTCCCTTACGGCAGCGAGACTTCTTCGCACGGCGAGAAGTTCGCGCATCGTAAGAGAACGACCCTTCCCGGCTAAAGTAAGAAGGGTCGTAATATCTCCGAACTCACCGATCGGAATGCTCCCTTTACAGAGAATGACGGAAACTGCTTCCGTAGTTTCCGTCAAGGCATCCTCAATCATGCGAATATGCGTCATCGGGGTGAGCTTATAGATCTCTTCTCTGCCCAGGGCGGATGACGCTTCTTCCGCAAGCAAGTCGATTATTTTGGCATATTCCAGAAGCGTTAAAGACTTCTTATTCATTCTCTCCTCTGAATCTCTTGAGATTGCGAATCTCATTATTCAAATTGACATTCTCCATCTGGAGATCGAAGTAGGAATTCTCCATCTCCTTGCACTTGGCGAGAAGAGCCTGATACTTGTCACTCTCCTCGACACGGTTCTCAATACCCTCCGAAAGCTTCGCCTTCAGATCGGTGACCTCCAGCTTGGCATCTTCCCAAAGCGCAACATAATGCTTGACATCATTGTCGAGCTGATGATTCTCCGTCTGAATCTTGAGAAGGAGGTCGCTGTTGTCCATCAAGCGTTCTGCCAGGTTGATGGCCGTAAGGACAGCACACTTGAAATTCGGATTGCTGTTCAGCACCTTGCTCGTATGACGGAGCTCCTCGTCGACATACTTTGCGATCTCTTTGATCTTCTCTTCCGATTTGTCTCCGGAGAGTACATAATCGTTGCCGCAAATATTGACACTAACCTTGCACTTTTCCATAATTGCTTGCTCCAATCTAATCTTCGATTATAATTCGGCAGGAATGCGATGGGCTTCATACATCAGGAGTGCCGCAGCGACAG
This sequence comes from uncultured Eubacteriales bacterium, assembly GCA_949286985.1. Lineage (GTDB taxonomy): Bacteria > Bacillota > Clostridia > Peptostreptococcales > Anaerovoracaceae > Mogibacterium. The sequence goes on along the minus strand of CASEEM010000033.1, from coordinate 19,751 downwards.
CTGCATTCAGCGACTCAATGCCTTCGCACATCGGAATGGTCACGCGCTTCTCCGCTGCAGTCATAACGGCCGGATCAACGCCCTTCCCTTCGTTCCCGATGACAAGTGCGATGTCCCGCGTCAGATCACAGGAGAAATAAGGAATCCCTCCTGCGGGATCGGTGACCGTAAGCTGTTTCCCGAGCTCCTTCGTGAAAGAAGCGAGCTCCTCCGGCCCTTCCAGCGGCAATACCGGAATGGCAAAAATCATACCTGCCGTCGCTCGAAGTACCTTTGATGAATAACAATCCGCCGTTCCCTTCATGGTCAAAACGGCGCGGTATCCTGCTGCTACAGCCGTGCGCACCATCGTCCCGATGTTGCCCGGGTCCTGAACGCGGTCGAGAACTAAAACATTGTCGCCCGGCGACAGGTATTCCCGAAGCTGCTCCTTCGACAGGCGAGGTTTCTCGGCAATGGCGAGAAATCCGGAACCGTTCACGGCCTCCGCCACCTGTTCGAAGAGGTCGCGCGGAAGCAGCTTGATTCGGCTCTTCGGTACAGATTCCTCCAGGAGAGCCCCCAGCCGGTCCGCCTTCGCATCCTCCGCAATGAGGACATCCGTCAAAGGAATGTGACGGCGAATGGCTTCTTCCAGGAGATTGGCTCCCTCCAGCACCAAGAGCCCTTCTTCATCCCGCACATGCTTCTTGCGCAGCTTCCTCACATGGCTGAGCGTACGATTCGAAGGGGATAGGATGTATTCCGCTCTCCCCTTCGATAAATCTTCCGCATTCATTACTTCAGGAAATCCGGAACGTCGTAATCCGAACCGTGATCCGTACTTCCGCTGTTATTGATCAGATCCTTGAGATCCCATTCAACGCCCTGAAGGCCGTTATCCTGCATAACGACATTGCCATTCGGCTGTGCAATCGGCTCCTGCTCCGGAACCGGAGCAGCGAGGCCGCTGTTCTGGAAGTCCGTAGCGATGATCGTGATGGAGACCTTGTCCTTCATCTCCTCCGAAATCGTCGTACCGAAGATGATATTCGCATCCGGCGAAGCCTCGGCCTTGACCTCCTCAGCCACGTGGCTGATCTCCTGCATATTGATATCATATCCTGCGCAGATGTAGAGCAGGATCGACTTCGCACCGTCAATCGACGTCTCAAGCAGCGGGCTCTCAATAGCATTGCGGAGAGCATCCTGAATCTTGTTCTCTCCTTCGCCTTCGCCGATACCCATATGAGCGATACCGCGTCCCTCCATGATGGTGCGAACATCGGCAAAGTCGACGTTGACAACACCGGAGTCCGAAATGATCTGAGCGATACCCTGGACGCCCTGACGAAGAACATCATCGGCCATAGCGAACGCTTCAAGGAAGGTCGTGCTCGTCTGGCTCGCATCAATCAGCTTGTCATTCGGAATGACAACGAGCGAATCGACATACTGGCTCAGGTACTTGATACCTGCTACCGCACGATTCCAGCGCTTCTTGCCCTCGAAGGAGAACGGCTTCGTGACGACGCCGACGGTCAGTGCGCCCGTCTCCATCGCTGCCTTCGCGATGACAGGAGCTGCACCCGTACCGGTACCGCCGCCCTCGCCGGCCGTGATGAAGACCATATCGGCATCCTGAAGATAGGAAAGAATCTCTTCCAGCGACTCCTGAGCCGCCTTCTCTCCGATCTCCGGATTCGCACCGGCACCGCGGCCGCGCGTAATCTTATCGCCGATCTGAATCTTGACCTCCGCCTTACAATGAGCCAAAGCCTGCTTATCCGTATTTACAGCAATATAAGTGACGCCCTGCAGATTCTGCTCAACCATTCGATTGACCGCATTGCAGCCGCCACCACCAACTCCGACGACTTTGATGATCGCTGGATTCTCCGTATTCGATACAAAGTCCGAAACAAATTCCATCATAATGCCCTCCTAATATTCGATTAAGACAAGAATATATTACCATAGCAAGCCTTGAATTGCACGGATTTGACGAGAATTTCCCCTCATTTTCGTGCAATCAGCGCTGTTTTATCAGTTTTCGGTTCTGTCATCAGGATACTCCCGGTGAAAACGAAGCATATCCGTCCTCACTGATGACAATCGTTCCTCGTTTGATATTGCGACTGAACAATTCTTCGATCACCTTCTTGAGATAGCCCTTATCGATGGCCTGCTCCAGCTCCTTATCATCCGCTTTGACGACAAGATTCGGGAGGACGGCCGCCTGGATCATGTAATCATCCATCACGATATGATCGAAGTAAAGATCGCCGGCTTCCGTCTTCTCAAGCAATACGAGCAGCTCTTCAAAGAGGTCCTTTTCCACTACACGAATCCTCTCTCCGAGATCCATGCTCTCCACCTTGAAGCCGGTTACGATCGTAATCTTCGGCCGGGTCTCCGTCCGGCGAAGGACGATTCCTTCGCGGTCAATGAGAAGATATTCGTCATCATAGGTCAACGCAGCAGCCTGTTCCCGCTCCTCGACGGTGATCTTGATCGTACTCGGGAACGAACGGCTCACCCGCGCATTCTTGATATATGGATTCGCTTCCAGATAGCGGATCATCTCATGCTTCGGAAGGTCATAAATCAAATTGTTCCCGACCGAGGCATGAGCCATGTTGATAATTTCGTCATCGGTATAATAAGAATTCCCCTCGACTTCAATGCTGTCCACCGTGAAGAATCCGGAGATCGAAAAGATGAAGGCACCGATCACGACGGCAGCGATAATCGCCATCTTGAGGAAGGGATTCATCTCCTTATGAGCAAGGCGCGCCGCGCGGCGAGCTTCGATATCGGCGATGGAGATCTCTTCGGTGCTCTCCGCCTCGTCCTTCTCCGGGACTTCATTCGGGCGTTGTTCGCTCATTCCGTTCTCCTTCCTTCGGTATTCTTATGGAAAAGCGGCTTTGATCAAAGCGGATCAGAAAGCCAAATCTTCCTTAATCGTATCGTAAATGATATCCGTCGCATGAATCGGAGCGACCTTGCGACTGCTCTCTTCCATATCACGCAGGATGGAAAGGTCCTCCTTCATACATGCCAGCGTATCGAGGACATGCTCCGAAGCTTCGGCGTCCTCCGTCACGATTACGGCACCGCCCTGATCGGCGACTTCCTTAGCATTGTAATATTGATGATCTCCGGTCACATTCGGGGAAGGAACGAAGATGGCTGCACGACCGGAGACCGTCGTCTCCGCAACGGAGAGCGCGCCCGACCGGCAGATGACAATATCGCAGGCGGCCAGGGCCGCTACCATGTCGGAAATATACGGCATGACATGGATATTCGATCCGCTCTCCGGGAATTCCTCCTCCAGGGACTCGCGGACACTGTCATAATAATCCTTGCCGGTGCCGAAGAGGACCGAAACCCCTTCCTGTCCGGCATACTTGCGAATGATATCCATTCCGATGCGGTTCATGCCGCGCGCTCCGAGGCTGCCGCCGAACACGAGAATGACGAAATCATCCTTCGGAAGGCCGAAGGTCTCTCTAGCCTCCTCACGGCCGACCGTGCCGAAGGCCGCGCGCACCGGATTACCGGAATACAGGGTCTTGCTCGCATCGAAATGGTCCGCCGCATGACGGAAACCGAGAAAGACCTTGCGCGCATAACGGGAGAGGAATTTGTTGGCCATCCCCGGATAAGCATTCTGTTCATGGATATAGACCGGAATGCCGAGGCTGTGCGCTGCCAATACGACCGGAACGCTGACGAAGCTTCCGGTGCTGACAACGAGGTCCGGCTTGAATTCCTTCATGCGCTTCTTCGCCTCTCGCTTGCCCTTCTCATTAACGCGAAGCGTGTTGGCCAGTTTAAAGACATTGCTTCGATCTACCCATTTCGAAGAAATGAATTCCAGCGGATAACCGTACTTCGGGACAATGTGACGCTCCATGCCGTCATCATGACCGAGATAGAGAATCTCGCATGCCGGATCGTGTTCGCGGAACTTATCGGCAATGGCCAGCGCCGGATAAATATGACCTCCCGTACATCCGCCCGTAAGAACTACTTTCATACTGCACCTTCCTTCTTCGAAATGTTTAACAGAATTCCCATCGCCGTCATGAAGACCAGGATGGAAGTTCCTCCGTAGCTGATGAACGGCAGGGAGATACCCGTTGCCGGCATCGACGACGTGACAACGCCGATATTGATAATAACCTGTAAAGCGAGCATGATGCCGATGCCGCTGGCCAGGAAGAGACCCAGCTTATCCTTCGCGCCGAGGGCGACGAGGAAAATACGCCACAGCAGGAATGCATAGACGCACATGAGGATAAAGACACCGATAAACCCGAGCTCTTCACCGATGATGGCTAAGATGAAGTCGTTTTGGGGCTCCGGAAGGTACAGCGTCTTGGAAACACTGTTCCCGAGTCCGAGTCCGGTCAGCCCGCCGTTTCCGAGGGCGATGATGGACTGTGCTACCTGATAACCGTCTCCCTGCGCCTCCGCAAACGGATCCAGGAAACTCGTAAGACGTGTATACCAGTGCATATCCTTAAAGAAAAGCAGGATGATGACGACACCGCCCGCAAGTGCTCCGAGCGAAGCGAAAATATATCCCCACGAGAGACCGGCAACGAACATGATGCCGATGACAATCGCACAGATAACGATGGCGGTCGAGAGATTCGGCTGCCAGATGATGAGACCCGCATGAACCGCCGTCAGCACAAAGAGAGGCAATATCCCGTGGACGAAATCGCGGCTCCGCTCCGGCTTCTTCGCCAGAAAAACCGAGGCGGCGATAATCATCGCCAGCTTCGAGAACTCGCTCGGCGTAATGCTGATGCCGAAGATGACGATCCAGCGCGTCGCGAAATTGACCTCGACGCCGAGCGGCGTCATCAGGATGAGCAGGAAGCCGATGCTTGCGACAACAATGGCCGGCGCCCACTTGATATAGCGATGGTAATCGATTTTGGCAAAAATATACATGAGGAAGAAGCCCAACAAAACGAACATCGCCTGTTTCTTCAAGAGATAGAAAGGATCGTTCTGCGCCTGAACCATCGTCGAATAATATCCGGCACTGAAAACCATAATGATGCCGAAGATCGCCAAGATGAGGACAGCGATGATGATTCGATAATCATAATCGACCAACAGACTGTTCACTGCTTCGCCGAGACTTTTCCCCCATTCGCGCACCGGCTTTATTTTGAATCTACTTTTGACCGAATGATCTCTGGATTTCACTTCTTACCTCTCCGAACAGATGCCCTGATGTTCTTGATTAACGGAGCATCTGCTGCACGCAGCTCTTGAAATGGTCGCCGCGCTGTTCATAATTATCATACATATCCCAGCTCGCGCAGGCCGGCGACAGCAGCACCTTGTCCCCCGCCTCCGCCTTCGCCGCCGCCGCAAGCACGCAGCCATGCAGATCCTTCTCATACGTGATCGCCGTAAACCCGGCGGCTTCAGCGGCCTTGCCGATCTCCTTCGCATCGCGCCCGAACAGAATCAACTCCTTGACACGCCCCGGCAGCGCCTTGCCGAGATCGGCAAAGTCCTGCGCCTTACCGTCGCCTCCGGCGATCAAAAGGATGTGATCCTTGAGCGCCCGAAGAGCAGTCAATGCCGCATCGACATTCGTGCCCTTCGAATCATTATAATAGCTGACACCGTCGACCGCCCCGCAGTACTCAATGCGGTGCTCCACGCCCGGGAAGGCCTTAACAGCCTTGCCGATCGTTTCCGGATCGATGCCGGCAAAGTATGCAATCGCCGCTGCGGCGAGCGCATTTTCCACATTATGATCTCCGATGATGAGGAGTTCGTCCTTCTTGCAGATCGGGTGAACGATACCCTCTTCATCCTTGACGACCAGGCAGTCGTCCTTGAGATATGCGCCGACCGTGAGCTCCTGTTCGCGGCTGAACGGGATCTTCTTCGCGCGCGTCTTCATGGCGATCATGTCGCAGGCGCGGTCATCCAGATTGAAGACGAAATAATCCTCCTCCGTCTGGTTCGCCGTCACCATCTGCTTCGCTTCCGCATAAGCTGCCATCGTCTTGTGGCGGTTCAGGTGATCCGGCGTCAGATTGAGGATGGCGGCGATGACCGGTGCGAAGGTGACCGTCGTCTCGAGCTGGAAGCTGCTCGCCTCCGTGATGAGCCATTCATCGTCCGTTGAATCCGAGGCCTTCGAAATCGCAGCGACACCGATGTTGCCGATGACTTCCTTCTTGCGGCCGGCCGCTTCGAAGATTTTGCCGACGAGCGTTGTCGTCGTAGTCTTGCCGTTCGTGCCGGTGATGGCGACAAATTTGCCGTGCGTCAGGCGATAAGCCATCTCAAGCTCGCCGATGACCTCGACGCCCGCACTGCGAGCGGCTTCGAGGAACGGCAGGTTCGGAGCGACACCCGGGCTCAGGACGATCATATCATAGCCCGTGGGATCTTCCGGATTGCCGCCGAGAACCGCATCGATCTGCTCGCGTTCCATATATTTGGCGAAGCGGGGATCCAGCTCCTCCAAGGTATGAATGTCCTGTGCCGTGACGACGGCGCCGAGGGCATGAAGCTCTTTGACCGCTGCCATGCCGGAACGGCCCATGCCGACGACCATGATCTTCCTGCCTTTCATCTGATTGCGATAAGCTTCAATATCTACGGCCATAACGAGCCCTCCTTTCATTCCCAATGTAATTATTTCGCTGCGAGATAAGTGATGGCGCAGCAAACGAGCGTGAAGATCATGAAGAGAAGGACGACCTTCGTCTCCTTCATTCCGCCCTCTTCAAAGTGATGATGAATCGGCGCCATGCGGAAGAAACGCTTGCCTCCCGTACGGCGGAAATAGACAACCTGGATGATGACGGAAAGCGCCTCGATGACATAGATCAGTCCGCAGATCGGGAGGAGCAGTTCCGTCTTCGTGACGATGGCCGCGGCCGACAGAACGCCGCCGAGCGCCATCGAGCCCGTATCTCCCATGAAGATACGCGCCGGATAATGGTTAAAGACGAGAAAGGCGAGCAATGCGCCGGCAATAGACGCTCCCGTATAGAGGAGTACGCCCTCGTCACGGTGCCAGCCGACCAAGCTCAGCGTCACCGCGACGATGAGGGTGACACCCGAAGCGAGACCGTCCAGGCCGTCCGTCAGATTGACGGCATTCGACATGGCGACCTCCGTGAAGATGACGAACGGGAGGTAGAGCACACCGAGCGAAAGGAAGACCTTCGCAAACGGGATGAAGATCTCTTCCCCGCCCTCGCGCTGCATCATATAGATGCCGATAGCCAAGCTGAAGATCACCTGAAGGACGATCTTTTGCTTGGCAGTCAGCCCGAGATTATTCTTCTTTGCGATCTTCTCGAAATCGTCGAGAAAGCCGATGGCGGCAAATGCGAGCATCGTCAGAATGACGAAGAGCGAATCCACGGAACGCTCGCCGATGAGGATGCCGATCAGAATGCCGATGACGATAGCGACACCGCCCATCGTCGGCGTTCCGGCCTTCTTCAGGTGACCCTTCGGACCTTCCTCGCGGATATATTGACCGAATTGCTTCTTATGAAAGAACGGTATCAACACGGCCGTGAGCGCGCAGGTGACGATGAAAGGGATTGCGAATGCGAGGATTAAAGATAAGTTGTTCATGGTTAACATTACAGGTTCCTTTCAAGAACTTGAACGGCTTCTTCCAGTGCCATGGCGCGGGATGCTTTGAGGAGCAGGAGATCTCCCGGCTTCATCAGCGACGGAAGCGCATCAAAAGCTTCCTCGCGTGTCAGGAAGGCGTGGACCTCCGTCTCTCCGCCCGTCGCTCCGAGCGCGATAGAGAGGGCATTCTCGCCTGCCGTGATGAGAAGATCGATGCCGGCATCTCTTGCCGCCTTCCCGACGCTCGCATGAAGCTCGTTCGAATCCTCGCCGAGCTCATACATATCGCCGAGAAAAGCCACGCGCCGCTTCGCTTCGCTGGCACGAAGCACGCGAATCGCAGCCTTCATCGACTCGGGACTCGCATTATAAGCATCGTTGATGACGGTGATATCCCCGATCTCGAGTACTTCAAGACGTTTCCCGACCGGCTTCATATTCTTCAGCGCAGCGGCCGCTTCCTCTGCCGAGATGCCGAAGGCCGCACCTGCTGCAACGGCGAGAGCCGCATTCAGCAGATTGTGGGCTCCGATCGTCGGCAGCTCCAGCTTGACACTTTCTTGTGGATCGATACAAATATCCAGTATGGATTGTACACCATCCACTCCTTTATCGCAAATCTCACGGAGGCGGTACTCGGCATGCGGCGAAGCCTCACTCGTTCCGACGTGAACCACCTCGGCGCCCGCCGGAAGCAGCTCTTTCACCTGCTCTTCCTTCGGATAATCCGAATCCGCATTCAGGACCAGCAGGCCGCCCGGCCCGAGACCGGAAGCGACCGCAAGCTTCTCCTCCGCCAGCTTCTCTCTCGTATGGAAGATTTCGAGATGCGCCGATCCGACATTCGTCAGAACAGCAACGTCCGGTTTCGCAATATCGGCGAGATCCCGAAGATGCGTCGTACTCCCGGCTCCCATCTCGAGGACGGCCACCTCGATATCCTCATCAAAGCCGAAGACGGTGAGCGGAAGGCCGTATTCGCTGTTCAAATTGCCCGGCGTCTTGCCGACGCGGTAGCGGCTCCCGAGAACCGCTGCCAGGAATTCCTTCGTGCTCGTCTTGCCGACGCTGCCGGTGACGGCCACTCTCTTGAGATCCTCCCAATCAGCCAGATATTGCTTTGCCAATGCCATCAAGGCATTCGTGACATTCGGCACGAAGAAGACATTCATGCCATCCATCGCGCGGCAGCGTTGGACCCACGCCTCTTCATCGATAACCACGGCACGGCATCCCGATTCATAAGCCGCAGGGATGAAATCGTGACCGTCATTCTTCGCACCGCGAACGGCGAAGAAAAGCGAACCTTGTGCTGCTTTTCTCGAATCGATGACCACCTCGCGGACGGGTTCTTCATGCGTCAGAAAGGCCTCGCCGCCGACGGCCTGATGAATATAAGCAGGGGTAATCGCTTTCATGATCGTCTTTCTCCTTTGTTTGGAATCTTCTTTCTTCTTCAGTATAGCGGCCGCTTGCCGAAAATGAACATTATTCGCTGTACAGATAGACCGTACCGCCGGAAGTCATTTTGTCACCGGCCTTCGGATATTGATCCACGACGTGGAAGGAGCCGCTCGTGCCCTCCGGCATCGCCTTCGTCTTCAGTCCGAGGGCTTGTAATTTCTTGATGGCTGCCGAGCTGTCAAGTCCCGTGACATTCGGCACCGTCACCTCAGACTGTTCGCGCTGCGCCTCTTCCTCTTCGGAATACTTACGCTCGACGCCGAGGTAGACCAGCGATTGCTCGAGAATCTCGCGGACGATCGGGCCGGCGTTCGCCGCACCGTAAATACTCTTCTTCGGGCGCGTGACCATGACGAGCACCGAGATCTGCGGATCATCCATCGGCGCCATCGCGAGGAAGGAAGCGACCGTCTGCTCGGAATACGAACCGCCTTCCGCGATGTTCGCCGTACCGGTCTTGCCGCCGACGCGGTATCCAGGAATGTAAGCGCTCGTACCGCCGCCCTCCGAGACATAATATTCCATGATCTCGCGCATCTTCGCCGCCGTATCCTCGCTGACCGCCGTGCGAACCTCGCGATCCTCGATCGTCTCGCGCTCCGTTCCGTCTGCATTCAGAATCTGCTTGACGATCTTCGGCTGCATGACGACGCCGTTGTTGCCGATGGCATTGACGGCCGTCATGAGCTGAATCGGCGTGATGGCGATACCTTGGCCGTAACCCATCGTCGCGAGGTCGACCGAGGTGATATTGTTGATATTCTGTACGATGGACTGTCCTTCTCCCGGGAGATCGATGCCGGTCTTCTCAAAGAATCCGAACAGGCGAATATAATTGTAGAAATTCGTCTTGCCGAGATTGAGTGCGACGCGTGCAAGCGCCGGGTTGCAGGAATTGCCGACCGCCTCGGTCAGCGATTCGTCGCCGTGCGCACCATCGACCCAGCAGTGAAGGACCGTGCCGTCGACATCGATGGAGCCCGAACAATAGAAGTGAGAGTTCAGCGTCTCCGTGCCGCTGTCGAGCGCAGCCGCCGCCGTGACCAGCTTGAAGGTCGATCCCGGCTCATAGACGCCGCTGATGGCCGGATTGGTCCACATGCGGCTGAGATAATCACTCTTCTCCGAATCGCTCATCTTATCATAAGCAGCCTTCTCCGACTTGTCGGCCGGTTCATAAGCATTATTCGGATCATAACTCGGCGTCGAAGCCATCGCCAGGACGTTGCCTGTCTTCGGGTCCATAACGACGGCCGTAATCGCCTCCGCTCCCGTCTCCTCCATGCCGGCAGCGATGGCATCCTCGACATAATGCTGGATAACCTCGTCGATGGTCGTGACGATGCTGCCGCCGTCCTGGGCTTCGTACGAACGACTGCTTCCGACAGCCAGCGCATTGCCTTGGCTGTCCGTGGTACGGATCACGCGGCCCTTAACGCCGGAGAGAACCGAATTATATTGATACTCCAGTCCGATACGGCCGCTGTTATCATCCGTGACCGCACCGAGTACCTGTGAAGCAAAGACGCCGTTCGGATACGAACGTGTCATTTTGGTGCGGACGACAATATTATCATTCCACTGCTTCTCCGCCTTCTGAATCGTCTCTTGACCGAGCCCCTCCGCGAGCAGGACGAGATTCTCTTCGCCGGAAAGCCTCTTGCGAATCGTATCCGCCGAAACGCCCGTAAGGGAGGCGAGGTCGGCGACATTCTTCTCCTTCTGTTCGTCCGTCAGCTGCTTATCCTTATAGAGATTCTGGGAATAGCCGTAGAGCTCGTATTCCATGACGGTCTGGGCGAGTACCTTCCCGTTCGTATCATAAATATTGCCGCGAACCGGTTCGAGTTCCGTGTCCATCTTCTGCATCTCCGCCGCCTTGAGATTGAGGTCGTCGGCGCGGACGATCTGCCAATAGGCCAAGCGAAAGAGCATCACAAATAAGAGGACAAAAACCAAAGCGACACCATAGATGATGCGCTTCCTGTTCAAGAGATTCGCCTCAGCCCCGCGGCTCCGAACCGCCTGAACCATCTTCCGGTGATGGTCTTTGCCGAAATATTTATTTTTCGCAGTCTTCTTCGCCATCCCGCGGCTTCCTCCGTATTTTGTGTTGATCAACTTTAATTATACCAGATATTGACAATTCTGTGACACTTTTGCGGCACTTTCACCCTCTTATCTTTATCTTGATGATGTAAAAATTGCCACTGAAGACCCTTCGGTTCTCAGTGGCAATACGCTTCATGCATTCCTGCTACGAATAAAGTTCCTTCTTGATCTCCGCCGCCAAATGAGGCTCGCTCGTTTCACTCTCTTCGCTCTGTCCGATCGTCACACATTGACTTGCATCGGAATGAATCATTCCGAGCTCGGAGATAGCGACCTCCTCGATCTTATCAACGCGGTTCGCATTGCCGATGCTGCGGTTCAAATTGTCAATATCCGCCTGCACCTCGGCATTCTCTTCGCGAAGGAGCATATTCTCGCGATTCAGCTTCGCCGACAGTGCCGACATGAAGACGATCATGAAGCAGAGGAATCCGACGGCGAGCACCAGAAGAAGTGCACGAGAACGAGCGGCCGCTTCCGTTCTTCTTCGATCGCGCAGCGCCCCCTGTGCACGAGCACCGACCGCAACGGTCGACGCAGTCATATTCGCTGTATGATTCATTACTTGTGCTGTACCGGTCATTTCCCCGACTCCTTATCTCTTCTCTTAACCCAGCTTCTCAATGACGCGGAGCTTCGCGCTTCGCGCTCTCGGATTCTCTTCCAGCTCTTCCTCCGAAGCCGTGAGTGGCTTTCTCGTCACCTTGCGGACGTCGGCCACCTTGCCGCAGACGCAGACCGGAAGGTCCGGCGGACAGGTGCACGGATGGAGGCGCTTATTAAAGCTCTCTTTGACAATGCGATCTTCCAGCGAATGGAAGGTGATGACGGCAAATCTGCCACCCGGTGCCAAGAGGTCCGGCATGCGGTCGACCGCCTCCCGAAGATGGTCGAATTCGCCGTTTACTTCGATGCGGATAGCCTGGAATGTCCGCTTCGCCGGATGCGGCCCCGTTCTCCGCGCTTTCGCCGGAATGGCCTCCTTGATGATCTCCACCAGCTGCCCCGTCGTGCGGATCGGCGCCTCGCTCCTCGCTTTCACGATGAACTTCGCAATGCGAGATGCGAATCGCTCTTCGCCGTACTCTTTAATGATGCGGCAAAGTTCCTTCTCTTCATATTCGTTGACGAGATCATACGCTGTGAAGGTCTCGTCCTCGTCCATGCGCATATCCATCGGCGCATCGTGCATATAAGAGAAGCCGCGCTCCGGCGTATCCAGCTGATAACTGGAAACCCCGAGGTCGAGGAGAATGCCGTCGACCTGCGGTGCGATCTCCCGGATGCGGTCCACCTCGCTGTAATTCGCATGGAGGAAAGTCTTCCTGCACGGATACTGCGCCAGCCTCTTCTCTGCCGTCTCCAGCGCGACCCTGTCGCGGTCCAGCGCAATGAAATGTCCGTTTTCGTTCAGGCGTTCGCAGATGCCGGAGGCGTGACCCGCACCGCCGACCGTACCGTCCACATAGACACCGTCCGGCTTGACGGCCAGCGACTCCAGGACCTCCTTGTAAAGAACGGGAACATGATGAAATTCCATACCCGCCTCCTTACAGTCCATACTCTGCCAGCTTATCGACGAATGCCTGATTATCCATGAGATTCTCATCGCCCTGCATCGCCTCGTAGACCTCTTTGCTCCAGATCTCGATCTTGTCCATCGCGCCGAGCGTGACGAGTTCCTTATCGATCTTGGCGAAATCCTTGAGCCCCTGCGGGATGAGAATTCTCCCCTGGCTGTCAATCTTGCATTCCGTGGCCTTCGAGAACGTATCACGGATGAACTTACGAATCTCCGGATCCGATTGACGGAGCGTCTTCATCTTCGAGGCCAGCTCCATCCAGTCCTCCATCGCATAGATATAGAGACAACAGTCATACCCGCTCGTCAGGACGCATTCCGCCCCCAACTGGACGCGATGCTTCGCCGGAATAATCATTCGATTCTTCGTATCGATGCTGTTCTCATAGAACCCGGTGAAGAACATCTCCTGCCGCCTCCTTCCTTCGTTTATCCCGTCACAAAAGCCACTTCGTGAATTGTCTCCATTTTACCCCACGTCCCACCACAATTCAACTATTATCCCCCACTTTTCATAAAAATCACGCCACTTTCGATGCTTTTCTTCCGAATTCGCTCCGGGATCGGGCGCGCCCCGTTTCGGCACAAAAAAACGACCCCCGGCGCACCGCGCCCGGGGTCGTTTACTCTCTATTCACTTATCGCGACGGAGCCGAACAGATCTTCCGACATCCGCAAGATCTACTTCTCCGGCTTCTTGAGTCCGAAGACCGCCTGAACATTCGTCTTCCCCTCCGACTCCGTATAGAAGCAGATGACCTCATCGGCACGAGGGTCCAGCCCCTCCGCCGACAGGAACGGCGAGCGATAAACCGCGAAATCCGCACCTCGCTTCGCCTCGTGCTTATAATAGATGTTCATCGAGGTGATGATTCGGTCCTGAACACCCGGAATCAGGTCGTAGAGAATTCTGGAATAAACCGTATTGTTGATATGATGATTGATATCGCACCAGGAAGGCGGAACGATGCGCTCTTCGACCTTCTCGAAGTTCTCCGCACTCGGAAGCTTGAATCGATGCGGAATCTCGAGCTCCGGCTCCGCGTCCGAGCTGTAACCGGACATGTCATAATCCTTATAGCGTATCAATTTCCCGTTCTCCGTATCGACGAGCGCCCAACTGCTCAGAGCCTTGGCGAGGAGTTCATCGCCCTTATAGAGATCATATCCGCGCGGGAAATTCGCCCCATGGCCCGGAATCGTCCAAGAACGGCTTCGAATCGTCGAATATTTGTGCGGTGCTCCGTAGATTTCGATGCTGATGCGGCTGACCACGAAGGCGATATGCTTCTCGAAGAGCAGCTTGCTGTATTCCACATCTTCATCGCGCATCTGATGATCCGCCGCCTCCTGAAGATAGCGCATCACCGTCCAAGGATAGAGGTACTTTCGTTCGTCGACCTCATAAGATCTCACCGTAAAATCTTCGCTGTATTTCATAATAAATAACCTCCGCTGACTTCAATCACCTGTCCCGTCAGGAAACCCGCCTTCTCGGAAGCGAGGAATTGCATTACGTGGACGAAATCCTCTTCTTTCGCCATGCGGCCGAGCGGCGTCGCTGCCAGAATCGCTTCACGCTCTTCTTGGCTCAGAAGTTCTTCCGCTTCCTCTTCGCTCCAGCCCGTGAGAATGCAATTGACGCGAATACCCTTCGGACCGAGATCCCTGGCGAGCGAGCGCGTCAGCCCGGCAAGTCCCGCGCTCACGGCTGACATCGCTGCCGATCCCGGCATTCCGCGAAGACCGGTCAAAGAGGAGAGAAGGATGATGCTCCCCCTTCCGCTCGCGAGGAGCGCCGGAACCATCGCATGAATCACATAATAAGAAGCCGAAAGGTTCTCATCGAGAATGCGATGCCAATCCCCGCCCTGCGGATCCTCCGCCGCATGGCGTCCGCCGGCATCCGTACAGCAGATAAGCGTATCGAGCTTGCCGTCGAAATAATTCTCGGCCACCAGCGCCGCCCCCTTCACCGCGCGGTAATCCGAGGAAGAGCAGCGAATCGAAATGGATCCCGTCTCCTTCGCGAGCATCAGCCCGTCATCTTCCTCATGAAAAAAAGCGACCGACGCCCCCTGGGCCGAGAAAAGGCGCACTGCCGCCTCTCCGCTTCGGCCGGTCCCGCCGGTGATCAAGATCCTCTTCCCCATTCTCGCTCTCGGCATTCTGTTCCCTCGTTTCTATCAAGTCAGAGTTTATCTTATCACTTTTGAAAAAATCCCTCAACCGAAAAAGCGTGCACGGAAAATCCGTGCACGCACTTTGAATGCTTCTTTTCACCGAAACATTAGTTCCAGTAATCTGTCTCCTCCTTGAGATCGATATTCTTCGCGAGGAAGATCGGATTCTTGATACCCGCCTTCTTCTGGCTCTCGTAATCCTTGAGGCACTTAAAGGCCGTGCCGCCGAGGAGGAGGATCGATGGAACGTTGAGGACGACCATCGAAGCCTGGAGGCAGTCTGCGAGATCCCAGACGAAGCCTGCCTGCGAAATCGCGCCGACGAAGACGAGAACGCTGGCAATGACGCGGAACGTCATGTACTCGCTCTTCTTCATGTTGCGGTTCAGAATGAATGCGAAGCAGCCTTCACAATATCCGTAATTACCGATGAGCGTCGTGAATGCGAAGAGCGACATCGCTACTGCGATGAAAATCGGTCCGAAGGAACCGAGCGACTCCTGCATCGCCGTCTGAACATAACCGGCTGCATCTGCACTGCCGTCAGCACCGACGAATCCGTCGAGACCGATGCCGGACGAAAGGCACATGAAGCCCGTTGCCGTACAAATGATGATCGTGTCCAGATAAACCGAAAGCATCTGTACAAGACCCTGCTTCACCGGGTGCGAAACATCGGCCGTTGCAGCCGCATTCGGCGCAGAACCCATACCGGCTTCGTTGGAGTAGAGACCTCTCTTGACACCGTTCATCAGGCAGGAACCGGCAAATCCGCCGAAGATAGCCTCAAAGTCAAAGGCGCTCTTGAAGATGGCAGAGAACATTTCCGGAATATTCTTGATATTGATGATGATGACAATGATGGAAACACCGACATAGATGATACCCATGAGCGGTACGAGGAAGCCCGTGACCTTCGTAAGTCTCTTCGCTCCGCCGATAACGATAGCCGCAAAGAGAACTGCAAGAATCACACCGATGATGGCCGGCGTCGTTCCCTCATGATAGAAATCAAAGACTTCAAAAGTCGACTGGAGGTTGTAAGCAGCCAGCATGTTGTAACCGACGGCATACGTCAAAATAATGATGACCGAGAAGATGACGCCGAGCCAGCGAGCATGCAGCGCATCGCGCATATAGAACGCCGGACCGCCGTAGCTGGTGCCGTCATCGCGCTTCTTCTTATAAACCTGTGCAAGCGTGGACTCGATGAATGCCGTCGCGCTGCCGAGGATGGCAACGACCCACATCCAGAAGAGTGCTCCCGCGCCGCCGAGGACAACCGCCGTCGCAACACCGATGATGTTGCCGGTACCGACACGCGATGCCGTCGAAATCATGAGAGCACCGAAGGAGGAAATTCCGTTCTCTGTCGTCGGCTTCTCCATGACGACAAGGACACTCTCCTTGAGAAGCTTCAGCTGTACCGCCCCGGTGCGAATTGTGAAATACAATCCGCCGCAAATCAAGAGCAGCGGGACGATAAACGGCTGATAAAGAAAGTTACTGACGGCAAGAATGCCGGAATGCAATAAATCCATGGGTTCTACTCCTTTATCTCGGGAATTTTAGTATTCTTGTATACATTTAGATAGTAGCACAAAATTGCGCCGCTGTCTACTGTGTTTATTTACGAAAATTGCGAATCAATGTCATTTTTTCTTCCCTGGAGAGTTGTTTCATCTGATATTCTCTTCGCATCGCCGCCTGTTTATTCTCATGGCATTCATAATACACCGGCGTGACCGGCAGGCGCGTCTTCGTATACTTGCTGCCCGTACCGGCATTATGCGCCCGGAGACGCTTCACGAGGTCCGTCGTCCAGCCGGTATAAAGCGTCCCGTCACTGCAAAGCAGGATATAAGTATAGTAAGCTTTTTCCGCGGGAATCACCATCGGCCATACCATGATGAGCTCCGCTTCCCCCGTCGCTTCATCAACCTCCTCCTCTTGAAGGACGAAGCCCTCTCTCTTGTAAAATGCGATGGCTCGCTCATTCTTGCGATACACATTCAGGGACAGCACGGGATGAAGCTTCTTCACGTGATCCAGCAGTTCCCGCCCGATGCCGCCGGAACGCGCTTCACGGCGGACGAAGAGTCCTTCGATATGGTCTCCGGAAAGCCCGATGACCGCATCGATCCTGCCCTCGTTCTCATGGATGTAAATCTCCGCTTCGGGAAGCATCTCCCGGACAAGCGGAAGCTGCTGCTCCCAGTAGGACTTCAGGATGAAGTCATGGGCATCAATATTAGATGCCAGCCAGATATCGAGAACGGCAGGAAGGTCTTGTATGTCAAAGGTACGAATCATGGTCTTCTCCTATTTTAATAACGGACAATCAAAGCCACTTTTTCTTCTTAAACTTCCGGACCAGCAAGACTACAATGACGATACTGATCAGGATTACCAGCGGATATCCGTACTTCCAACGGAGCTCCGGCATACCGGTGAAATTCATGCCGTACCAACCGACAATCAGCGTCAACGGAAGAAAGATGGCGGTCACAACGGTGAAAATCTTCATCAAATCATTCTGTTCGATGGATAACTGCGATTGATAAGCTTCGCGAAGCTGGGTGACCATTTCCTGCAAACCGGTGACCGCATTGAGATAGCGATCGGTACGATTGCGCAGGGTCATCAGGCGGCGAACCCCGTCCTCACTGAAGAGTTTATTATCGTTCACCATCATCTGGTCGAAGATGAAATTAAGTTGTTCATAATAGCGCTTGAGCCGAAGGAGCTCCTGACGCCAAGCGGTGATATGCTTAAGATAAGCCGCCTTACCCCCTGAGAGGATGAGATCCTCATTCCTGCCGATGTCCTCTTCCAGCTGATCGAGGAAATCCATATCCCCCTTGAGGAGCAACGTAAAGAAGTAATAAAACAACCTCTCATTGGTCGTCTCCTCTTCCTCCGTCATCATGGTGAGAATCCGGTTCGCTGCCGCTTCCGCTTCGGCCGTTTCGCAAAAAATCAAGAGATCCTCTCGGTCCCAATAGAGAAGCATTTTGGAATCATCTGTGCGGTCACTCTGCACATCGTACCAATCGAAAGCCAGGATATCGCAATCCTTGAAGCACTCGAAGCTGTCCGTGATCTGTTCGCCGATATAGCGGAGCATCCTCCGATCGATATAAGGAGCCGCTTCATCGGTATTGGCAAAAGAAAAAAATTTATACATGATCAATTCCTTTCAAAGTAATTACTATTATTATATCAAATTTCACTTCTTCCGCGATGTCAAATGCCCACGATTGCCCATCTTTAAAAACAAGAAAAAGCCTTGAAACGAATGGGTTTTCCCATCATTTCAAGGCTTTTCTCAATTTATATGGCGGAGGAGTTGTTGTTCATGTTCTGCTTTCTCTGCCAGTTGGTGATGTTCGTCTCCACCCCAAGGAGCCTTTGTTCCACAGCATCCATTTCCGTGCAGACGGATCCCAGACGGCTGAAGTGGGCGATGAGATCTGCTCCTACCCGGGCAAAATATACCCGGGCATCCTCAATGCATTTTTTGTTCACGGATATCGTGACGTAGTTGTCCTGAACGATGGCATTGGAGCCGGTGGCCTATTCCATGAGCACCTCGTTGTATTCCTCCCGATATTCATTGAGTCCGTCATCCTTCATGTCGATCAGAATCTGCTTCTCGAAATCCGTCCGGTTCAGCCTGCGGTTGTTGATGGTGATCTTGGTAGTGATTCCGCTGTCCAGTGCATTCAGAAGCTCCGAGTATTCCAGAAACATGGCTTCTTTGTCCTGCTTCAGGATATTGGTCAGTGTTTTGATCATAGAGTGCTCCTTTCTCAAAAAAACAACGACAGTCAATGGACTGCCGCTGCTGCAATAATTAAGCATTAACGATGTACTTTATAATTGAACAAGAATTCCGGTTTTTACTTGACCAATACCGGCATAAAGCAATATGATTGCAATACTTGTTTGGAGGATTTTTGTATCCCCTGTGTTCCGTCAGGTGTTGGTAGCGTCTGGCGGATTTTTGTATATATCACATATCGAATTCCAACTCATTTTTATTACGCGCTTTCCACCTTTCCCATAGGACATTTTTCTTCTCCTTCCATACTTTTTCAACGATATAAACCATTTGCTGTTCTTTCGCCGTAAGATTAATAAATCCTTTTGCCGTATCGTTTTCCTTATGAAAATATCCATGATGCGTGTGAGGAATAACACCTCTATGCGGAACGGTTAGATCGATTTGTTTTCTTCGTTTATTGTTCTTGTCATAATCAGAACCATACTTCTTACCGCTAACACTCTCTCCAGAACTGCTTCCTCTACCGCCCACTAACGTACCACCTTTCGCGACTTCATGTAATCTACTGTAATAACATTTCCTTCCATCTCAGAGAACGGGCTTCCAAAACAGATGACCGCTTTCGGCTCAATTCGATTCATCATTGTCATCCGGTAAGGTTAACGGCTCATCTATTAACAGTGGATTGGTTTTCTGATCTATTTCATCGGGCATCCGGTATCATCTCCTTAATATCTTTAGAATGTTTGATCTGCAGCAGCTGCCGGGCCTGTCTCAGATCTTTTTTATACTCAGATATTAAGGACTGAAAGGGCACGCTTCAATTATGCGAAATCCCACAATCGCTCCCATCGCAGATACAGCGGACAGAAAAGGAAATCGCTGAAAATCTGGATAAACTGCCCGATGTTCTGAAAGAGGACGGTTATCCCGATGTGCAGGCGTTCATGGCAACCTACCGCAAGGCGGAGGCTGTTGTGGAGCAGTACAACCG
>CASEEM010000032.1 GCA_949286985.1 uncultured Eubacteriales bacterium | reverse complement strand
TCGGCCAACTCTTCGCTCGGAACCGCTGCTGCCTCCTCCAGGAAGGCATGGATATCCTCGCGCTTCTCCTCGGCAATCGCCTCTCCGAGTGTCTCTGTCACCTCGATATTCGTATCGAGGCTCAGAACCTCGGCCATCATGCCGTAATACGTCGATGCATTCACGCGCTTCTTATTGACAGCGCTCTCGGAAAGCCTTCCGACCAGATAGAGCTTCTCTCTGGCGCGGGTCATGGCAACATAAAGGATACGAAGCTCCTCTTCCGTCTCCGCTTCGCTGCTCTTCTTTCGAATCTCACGCTGAAGGAGGGTCGGACGCCAATAATGCTTCTCCGGGTTCACATACGAGAGTGCGAGCCCCAGCTCGGAATCGAAGCGAATGCCCTTCGAGAACGGATCCGACTTGCGGCGGTCGCCCATGCCGGCGACGATGACGAATGGGAACTCCAGTCCCTTAGACTTATGGATGGACATGATGCGAACGACATCATCCTCTTCGCTGACGGTGCTCGCCTGCTCGCGGTTGATGCCCTTCTTTCGCAGGATGTCGAGGTAGCGGATGAATCGTCCGATGGAACCGATCTTGTCCTGCGCATAGATGCGGGCGTGATCGGCCAGAATTCTCAAATTAGCCTGGCGCTGGCTGCCGCCGTACATCGAGCCGGCCAAGAGATAATAACCGGAATCGAGCAGCAAATACCAGATATATTCATCGAGCGGCATGACCTGCGAGCGCTCGCGCCAGAAGAGAATGCGCTCGGCCGCCTTGCGGCTCCGCTCGCAAAGCGCTTCATCACTCCCGTGCTCGGTATAAGCGAGGAAGGCCTCCCAGTACGGCTGTCTCCGGCGGTTCTTCGTCGCTGCACGGCTCGGTTCAGGCGTTTCCGCCGACGCCTCGTCGCCGCTCTCCGTATACCAGGCCCGAATCTCCCCCAGCTCCTCCGGCGTGAATCCGAAGATGCCCGAGCGAAGCACGGCGAGAAGCGGCACATCGCGGCGCATATTATCGATAACCTCGAGGAGCGCCATGGCGATGCCGACCTCGACCGTATCGAAATAATCATTGCTGTCCGGCAGCACGGCCTCGATATGGTGGCGCGAAAGCGCATCAAAGTAATCGCCGCCGGCGATTTTTTTGCGGAGCAGGATGACGATATCCCTCGCTTCGGCGCGGCGGACCGTGTCCGTCTTGCTGTCATAGAATTCCCTGCCGATGATGCTCTTCACGAGCGATGCGACGTATTCCGCTTCGGCCTCGCGGTCGGTACGGTTCTCCTCATCCGGCGTCAGCATCTCCGGCGGGGTGCTTGAGGCTCCGGAGCGCGACCGCGCGATGAGCACGTGCGTCTCCGGCTTTTTGTCATAATCCGAGGTCTTGCGCCCGAGCGTCAGTTCCTCTTCCGTCGTATATCCCGGCATGATGGCGCGGAAGACGTCGTTGATATAATCGATCGTCGTCTTGCTGCTTCGGAAGTTGCGGCTCAGGACGATAGTCTCGGCCTCCTCATTCTCCGGCGCAGCATATTCGTCCTTCGTACGAAGAAAGATGCGCGGGTCGGACTGGCGGAAGCCGTAAATGCTCTGCTTGACGTCGCCGACCTTGAAAACATTGTTCGGGCGGGCGATGCGCGAGATCAGGTGCTCCTGGAGCGGATTCGTATCCTGATATTCGTCGATGAAGATATAACGGAAGCGCTTCCGAAGCTCCTCAGCCGCCTCCGGATGGGCCAGGACGGCCGCTGCCGTATGCTCGAGGTCACCGAAGTCGAGGACATTCTTCTCCTTCTTCTTCGCCTGATAGCGGCGCTCAAACTCGTGCAGCAGCTGAATATAGTAGAGAAGATAACGCTGCGTCTCCGCCTGCTCCAGCACCTGCTGCTTGAAGGTGCTCTCGACATCGAGCGTCGAGAGGTCGCCGATGGCCTTCTTATACGCCTCTCGATGCTCCTTCACCTCGTCCGAGACGGCGGCCCAGCCTTCCTTCTCCCCCTTGCCAAAGGAGAGGCGTCCGAAGGTAAAACCGCGGAGAGCGGCGAGCGCCTCCTCCGCGCGCTCTGCAGGGTCGCGGTCCTCCTCTTCCAGGATTCTTGCAATCGCTGCGATTCTCTCGATCTCCGGGCGAATCTTGTCCGCCGTGTTCGGGAGACCGCCCTCCTCCAGGATATCCATCGCGCGGAATGCTTCGCGGGTGATGAAGGCCATCTCCCCGCGAAAGCTTTTCTCGGCGCGCACAAAAGCAGGCGAGTCCGTCCAAGCGTCCTCGCTCGCCTGCAGCTCTTCCGCCCTCTGCTCGGCCCAGTCGAAATAATTCGGCATGCTTCGGAGCTTGTCATAGAGATCGATCATCTCGCGCTTCAAGCGGTCCTCACTCCGTTCATCGGAATAATGGAGGAGGAAATCCTGGAAGGAGCAGCCTTCGATGAAGTCGTCTTTCTCGAAGCCGTCATCGAAGAGCTCGTCCATCGCCTCGAGCTCCATGAGCGCGCCCTCCGTCGTGTCGACGATGCCGAAGGTCGGGTCGAGGTCTGTCAGGTAGAAGAATTCCTGCACCAGGCGGCGCGCGAAGCTGTGGAAGGTGGAAATATAAGTGCGATACATCTTATCGAGCTGACGGCGGAGCTTCTTCGCCTCGTCCTCCGAGGCACTCGCCATCGCCTTGTTGATGGCACGAATCAGCTTGAGGCGCATTTCGGATGCCGCCGCATTGGTGAAGGTGACGACGAGCATCTCGTCCACTTCGGCCTTACCCGAAAGGATGATATCGATGATGCGCTGAATCAGAACAGCGGTCTTGCCGGAGCCGGCGGCCGCCGTGA
This sequence comes from uncultured Eubacteriales bacterium, assembly GCA_949286985.1. GTDB lineage: Bacteria > Bacillota > Clostridia > Peptostreptococcales > Anaerovoracaceae > Mogibacterium. Next base: position 8,786 of record CASEEM010000032.1, on the reverse strand, counting down.
CCAGGACGCTCTTCTCTGTCGTATCGATGGCCCGCTGCTGATCCGGTGTAAAATGTACGTCTGCCATGAATATTCCCCTTAATTAAAAGCTCAACACTTCCCCTTATATCTATTATGATAACGGCTGGTTTCGAGGTCCGCAACCGCAACATGTGAAGGCGCTGTGATGAGGAATGGAAAACATCAAGCAGTCTACAAGAACGGCCGCCGGCTATCTGTTATAATATGAACGATAAAGAAACAGGAGGTTTCCTCATTATGAACATCAAGCACAGACCGACTCTGCTTCTCATCCTCGACGGTTACGGCATCCGCGGCGAACGCGCCGGGAATGCCGTCGCCCTGGCCGAGAAGCCGGAGCTCGATGCAATATTCAAGAATTATCCGCACATGCTGCTCCGGGCGAGCGGCGAGGCGGTCGGACTCCCTGCCGGACAGATGGGGAATTCCGAGGTCGGCCATACGAACATCGGCGCCGGCCGCGTCGTCTACCAGGACCTGCCGCGCATCACGAGAGCAATCGCCGATGGTTCCTTCTTCGAGAACGAAGCGCTCGTCCGCGCAATGACGAATGCGAAGGGACACACGCTGCACATCATGGGGCTTTGCTCCGACGGCGGCGTTCACAGCCACCTCTCCCACATCCTCGCCCTGCTCGATATGGCGAAGCAGTATGACCTCAAACATGTCGTCGTCCACTGCTTCCTCGACGGGCGCGATGTCCCACCGATGAGCGCATCGGATTACATTCAGACGCTCAAAGCTCACATGAAGGAGAACAACCTCGGCGTCATCGGCGTCGTCTCCGGCCGCTATTATGCGATGGACCGCGACAAGCGCTGGGAGCGCCTCGAGAAGGCTTACGATGCGCTGACGCTGAGCGACGGCAGGCAGGCCATCAAGGCGGAGGATGCCATCGATATGGCTTATGAATACGGCGAGACGGACGAATTCGTCCTCCCGAGCGTCATCAGCAATCACCCGATCCAGGACGGCGATTCCGTCATCTTCGCGAACTTCCGTCCGGACCGTGCGCGCGAGCTGACGCGTGCCCTCGTCGATCCCGATTTCGACGGCTTCATGCGCAAGACCTTCCCGCAGAATCTCACCTTCGTCTGCATGACGGAATACGATGCGACCCTTCCGAATGTCTCCATCGCCTTCCCGCCGGAGGAGCTGCACGGCACACTCGGCGAGGCGGTCTCGAAGCAGGGTCTCCGTCAGCTTCGCATCGCCGAGACGGAGAAGTATGCGCACGTCACCTTCTTCCTGAACGGCGGCAAGGAGGAGGCCGAGCCGGGCGAGGACCGCATTCTCGTCCCGTCCCCGGAGGTTCCTACCTATGATATGCAGCCGGAGATGAGCGCCCCGATCGTCACCGAGCGCGTCCTCGAGGCCATCGCTTCGGACAAGTACGACCTCATCATCCTGAATTTCGCCAACCCGGACATGGTCGGCCATACGGGCAATATGAAAGCGACCGTCGAAGCCATCGAGGTCCTCGACGGACTGGTCGGCAAGATTCGAGATGCCGTCCTCGCGAAGGACGGTCAGATTCTCCTGACGGCCGATCACGGCAATGCCGACACGATGCTGGATGCGAGCGGCGCCGTCGTCACGAAGCACTCCCTCGCCGAGGTCCCGCTCTGCTATCTCGCGAACGAGAAGAAGCACTTCACGAAGAGCGAGGGCAAACTCGCCGACATCGCGCCGACTCTGCTCACGCTCATGGGGCTCAAGATCCCGGAGGAGATGATGGGAGATATTCTCATCGGATAGAAGCTGATAGAACCGGTTTGGATCCGGCAGAACCGGATCGATCCAAGTAAATTCAAAGCAAACTCCGCCTGCGGGCGGAGTTTTTTTCGGCGCCGAAAGAGGCAGACGCAGTATCGGCAGGAAGCGGCTGCGAGCGCTTCTCCCGAGCATATAAAAAGAGTCGTACGAGAAGCTCGTACGACTCTGCGATAATATTCAGCACGCCGAGGCACCGGCGATGCTATCTGATGAAACAGCCCGAGGAAGGCAGGGAACTACTCTGCGTTGTGGTGCTTGACGACCTCGACGTAGACCATCGCGCCGCCGATCAGCGCATCCTCGTCCACGCAGAAGTGGTTCGAGTGCTGCGGCCAGACGGCATCGCAGGCCTCGTTACGAACACCGAGGAAGCAAGCCGCACCCGGGCAGCGCTCCATGAACTCGGCGAAGTCCTCGCCGCCCGTGACCGGAGTCGCCTGGACCACACCCTCGTCGCCGTAGACGGCTCTCGCCGCTTCCTGAATGACACTGACCATCGACGGATCGTTGACCGTCGGCGGAACGAGTCTCGAATATTCCAGCTCGTAATCCGCACCCCAGACGTCACAGACCTTCTTGACGACGTTCTCGAAGATTTCCGGAAGATGCTCCCAATCCTCGTGGTCGAAGAGACGAATCGTGCCCTCAAGGACCGACTTGCCGGCAATGACATTCCAGCGCTCGCCGGCGGTGACCTTGCCGACCGTGACGACAATCGGATTCATCGGATTGATCATGCGGGAAGGAATGGTCTGAAGCGCCTGAATCAGCTGCGCCGTGACGACGACGGCATCGACGCATTGATGCGGCGCCGAACCGTGACCGCTCTTGCCCTTGACCGTGATCTTAAACTGATCGGCTGCCGCCATCATCGTTCCCGGCATCGTGCCGACGGTGCCGGTCGGATAATCGGACCAGACGTGCATCGAGAAGCATCCGTCGACGCCCTCAAGCGCTCCGTTCTCAACCATCGACTTCGCACCGAGCGCTACCTCTTCGGCCGGCTGGAAGGCGATCTTGACCGTGCCCGGAATCTCGTCCTGATGATCCTTCAAGATCTTCGTGGCTGTCAGGAGCATGGAAGTGTGGCAATCGTGTCCGCAGGCATGCATCACACCCGGATTCTGACTCTCGTACGGAAGACCCGTTTCTTCCGTGACGGAGAGCGCGTCCATATCGCCGCGAATCAGGATGGTCTTACCCGGCTTGCCGCCTTCAATCGTGGCGAGGACACCGGTCTCAAGACCGCAAGGTACATAGGAGACGCCCATCTTATCGAGCTCTTCCTTGACGACCTTGCTCGTATTGTATTCCTGCGTGCTGACCTCCGGATGCTCATGAAAATATCTTCTCATGCTGACGACGTATTCGCCGTACTTCTCCTTGGCTTCCTGCATATTCATAACTTTTCCCCTTCCTTCCATTGAACATCGGCCGAAGTCCCCTCTCCGGCCGATGCTGCTCATGGCTTTATCTTATTTCTTTATTTTCTGTCTCTTGTCTCTATTTATACTTAATACCCGGGCCCTGCGCCGAAAGGCTCAGGACCGTGCTACGAAGCAGCCTCTCTTTAGAGCATACCTGCGAATGCACCGGCGATGAGTACCGACGTGATCGTAACGGTGACGAAGCCGCCGACGACCATGGACGGGAACATCTTGCTCATGAGATAAGCCTCTTCCTCCGGATTCTCGGCGAGTGCCTTGCAGGTCGACGTCGTGATGATGGCGTCGCAAGGGAAGCCGTAGAGAGCCGTGAGGCCGTTCGCGAAAGCGAGCGGGAACGGAACCTTGAGGATCTTGCTGACGATGAATGCAGCGGCCGCCATACCGGCGCAGCCGAGAACGATCAAAGCAACCATCGGTACGATGATGCTCTTGAGCATCTCCGGCGTGCAGTCCTTCAGTCCGTCGAATACATACATCATCAAGCCGAACATCAGGAACTGGAAGGCGTTCGAACGCGTCAGGATGTTCGTCTCAAGGAAGCCGACATAGGTGGCGATAACACCGAGGATCAGTGCCCAGATGGCTCCGTTGACCGGCGTTACCGTGCCGAGCATGAATGCGCACCATGCGACAAGGCCGAGTCTCAGATACATGAATACCGGCGAATTCCACTTCTCCGGAACCTTCGGGAGCAGTCTCTTATGCGTATCCTCCGCAACGACCGTGAGGCCGACCGACTGCATCTCTTCCCATTCCTCATCCGTGAACGTCAGCTCACCGCTGCGGAACTCCTTGAGGAGCTTCTTGCCGTAGCTCTGAAGGCAGATTGCCGTGAGCGGATAACCGGCAAAGCCCTGAACGCAGTACATCGCGATAGCGAAGACAGCGGCCACTTCAAGCCCCTTCGCTAATGCTGCCTGCTGCATGACCGTCGCTGCGACGATGCCGCCCGTCAGCGGCGGAAGTCCGGCGATGACCAACTCGCGGTCCATAACCATCGGTCCGACGAAGTAAGCCAGAACGCACATGCCTGCCAGTCCGACGAGGCAGACAACAACCGTTCGCCACTGCTCAATGAGCTGCTTGACGCTGATAACCGTGCCCATATGCGTGATAAGGAGGTAAATACCGAGCGTCGAAGCCATCGGAATGAGCGTCGAATCTGTGACCAGCGTCTTCGGGAAGACGGTCCAGTATCCGAGCAACATGACGATAGCCGTGACGAATACCGACGGGATCCACGCCTTCGTGGCGGTGGCAACCCATTCGCCGATGACATAAGCCACAGCGCACAGGATAAAAGCTGCTACGAAATTATACATCTCTTTTCCCCTTTCTATGATTACCCTTTCTCTTGTTTGTTGTGACTTCCTAATTTTAGGACTATTCTTTGTTAAAGTCAACAAGAATTTTGTAAAATTTTCATAAATTGTATGTTTTTATTCATGCACATCGCACAAAAAAGAAGGGCTTTCGCCCTTCTTTCTTTACAACCACTTAATCAAACAACAATTGCAGCTGAAGACCGCAGCACCTACAGCGTGAGATCGCCGTCCTTGACCCAGCCCTTCTTACGGCACCACAGATTGATAAGCGGCGCGAGAATCGCCGGGAGCACGAAGCTCACCAGAATGAGACCGATCCAGCCGAAGGCGCTCATCGTGCCGTCCGCTATCCAGCCCTGGACGACGCCTATCTGGCCGACCAATCCGCACGTCCCCATGCCGGAGTCGATCGCCGGTCCGTTCATCTCCATATGGAAGATGCAGGTCGCAATCGGTCCCGTGATAGCTGAAGCGACCGTCGGCGCAATCCAGATCCGCGGATTCTTCACGATATTCGGCATCTGCAGCATAGACGTTCCGAGCCCCTGGGAGACCAGACCGCCCCAGCCGTTCTCACGGAAGGACATGACCGCAAATCCGATCATCTGCGCCGAGCAGCCGGCCACAGCCGCACCGCCCGCAAGACCCGTCAGTCCGAGCGCCGCACAGATGGCCGCCGACGAAATCGGCAGCGTCAAGGCCACGCCCATGACAACGGAGACGAGAATGCCCATCAGGAACGGCTGCAGCTCCGTCGCCCACATGATGATGTCGCCGACCTTCATCGCCAGCGCACCGAGCGGCGGCGCAATCAGATACGAAAGGAAGACACCGACACCGATGGTGACGAGCGGCGTCGCGAGGATGTCGACCTTCGTCTCCTTCGAGGCGAGCTTGCCGATCTCCGCCGTGATGATGGCCACGAAGAGAACGGCAATCGGACCGCCGGCTCCGCCGAGCGCATTGGAGGCGAAGCCCACCGTGACGAGCGAGAAGAGAACCATCGGCGGTGCAGCGAGCGCATAACCGATAGCGACGGCCATCGCCGGTCCGCTCATCGCCATCGCAAGGCCGCCGACCGTATAATCCGTCCCCGAAATCGTCGCGACCGTCTCCGTCAGCACAGACCATCCCGTCAGCATGCCGATGGTGTTGATAATCGTTCCGATCAGCAGAGAACAGAAGAGGCCCTGCGCCATCGCGCCGAGCGCATCGATGCCGTACCGGCGCCACGAGATGCGGACGTCCTTTCTCTCGCAAAAAGCGCGCCACTTCGAGGGCTGCGCTGCGCGCTGCTCCGTATGGTCTGCACGCTGTTCCGTTTGATTTGCCATACTTCTCCCTTTCTGTTCTATACACTATAATATGTCATGTGTCTTGACATATTATAGTGTAAAGCAGGGGGCTTCGCAAGCCCCCTTTTGCATAAGCTTATTCGATGAGCATCCCCTTCTCGCGAAGCGCCTGCAGCGCCAGGCGGAAGGCCTCTTCATCGGTGCAGAGGACGGTATGGCTGTGGACACCCTCGGTCAGAACCGAAAGCGGCAGGGCCTCATGGCGTTCGCAGCTCTCGATGAAGCGGTCGACGTCGAGGCGGCTCGAGAGGCCGAGCGCACCACGCAGCTCATGGTAAATGGGATGTTCGACGAAGACATCGCGCACGGTGCAGCCGTGATCGACGAGCGTATAGAGCTCCTCGCGCATCTGCTCGCCGGTGTGGACGCAGCTGATGACATACATCTTGCCTTCTTCCTTCGGCAGGCGATATCCTCGGGCCGTCGCGATGACGGGATACCCCTTGGCGCGGAGGAGGGCGATGTCACCCACGATGATCTGGCGGCTGACGCCGTAGCGCTCTGCCATGCGGCCGGCGCTGAGCGGCTTCTCCGTCTGCCGAAGCTCTTTCAGAATCTCTTCTCTGCGTTCTTCTGCCTTCATGCTTGCCTCCTATACCAGAATTCCTTCCAGGTGGTCGCACTCATGCTGAATGGTCTGAGCCGGAAGCTCCCGGAAGCGCTGCTTGTGCTGCCTGCCGGAAGGGTCCGTGAATTCGACCTCGATGACGCGATAACGCGTGACGCGGCGCGAGCCCGGAATCGAGAGGCATTCCTCGAAATCCTCGTACGGGTCTTCCTTCGCCGTGATGACAGGATTGTACATGACCATGTCGAGCAAGCCGAAATTGACGACGATGATGCGCTTGCTGACGCCTATCATGTTCGCAGCGAGGCCGATGCATTCTTCCTGATGCGCCTTCAAGGTGTCGAGCAGATCCTGCGCCACTTCGCGGTCGGCCGGATCCTTCGGGTCGGCGGGTACCGACGGCTGTGCCAGAAACAACTGGTCTTTATTGATCGGCTTAATCATGATGTCCTCCGTAAATCTCTCTTAACACTTTCTCTATTATACGCCGCCGGCCTCTGTTCGTCCAATGAAGAAGAATTTGATTGATTATCCAATATTTTATATAATAATTTATATCTATATTATAGTTTCATACAAACGAGGTGATTCTTCTGAACGAAGTTCTGCTGCTCACCGGATCGGTCATCCTGATCTGCATCTTACTCAATAATTTCCTGGAGAAGCTCCCGGTCCCGTCGCTCATCTTCTTCATCGGGCTCGGCATGCTCTTCGGCGAAGACGGCATCTTCCGCATCGAGTTCAACGACTACGGCGTCGTGCAGGCCATTTGCTCCGTCTGCCTTGTCGCCGTCATGTTCTACGGCGGATTCGGCACCAACATACGAACCGCACGCCCGGTCGTCCTGCCGGCTGCAGCCATGGCCACCTTCGGCGTCCTCGGCACAGCGGCCGCTGTCACGCTGTTCTCGCATTATGTGCTCGGCCTCACGCTGACCGAAGGCTTCCTGATCGGCGCTGTCATCTCATCCACGGATGCCGCCTCCGTCTTCAGCATCCTTCGCTCCCAGGATCTCGCACTCAAATATCACACGGACTCGCTCCTGGAGATCGAATCCGGCTCCAACGATCCTATCAGCTACATGCTCACGATCCTCGCCATCGCCTTTATTCAGCAGAGCAACCTCTCCGTCCCGCTGCTCGTCGTCGAGGAGCTCGTCTTCGGCATCGGCGGCGGACTCGCCATCGGCTGGATCGCCGTCAAGCTCCTCCACAGCAACCTCCTCACCTCGCAGGAGAGTCACACCGTCTTCCTCTTCGGCATCATGCTCCTCTCGTATGCTGTCCCGACTTATTTCCACGGGAACGGCTACCTGAGCGCATACCTCTGCGGCATCTGGATCGGTAATTCCAGCCTCCCGCAGAAGAAATATCTCATCCATTTCTTCGACGTCCTCACCAACGTCGCCCACATGCAGATCTTCTTCCTCCTGGGTCTTCTCGTCACGCCGCATACACTCCCGTCCGTCATGGGACTCGCGGTGATCCTGACCCTCTTCCTCACCGTAATTGCCCGCCCGCTGGTCACCGCCGTCGTCCTCGCGCCGTTCCGTCCGAAGCTCCGTCAGCTCGGGCTCGTCGCCTGGTCCGGCCTCCGCGGCGTCGCTTCCATCGTATTCGCGCTCATCGCCATCCTCTCGAACCTCGATATCAGCTTCCCGCTCTTCAATCTCATCTTCTGCATGGTCATCCTGTCCATCGCCGTTCAAGGCACCTTCCTCCCGTGGATCGCGCGTCGGCTTCAGATGATCGACAAGGATTCGAAGATCGGATATACCTTCAACGACTACCAGGAGGACAGCGATATCAGTTTCATCAAGGTCCACATCACGGAGAAGCATCGCTGGTGCAATCTCACGCTGGCCGAGCTTCATCTGTCACAGGATCTCCAGGTCGCCATGATTCTCCACGGTGAGAAGATTCTCATCCCGAACGGCCGTACAAAAATCCGCGCCGGCGATCTCATCGTCCTGGCGGCGCGGAGCTTCGAAGACCGCGAGCATCTCATGCTCCGCGAGCATGTTGTCGAGCTGCGGAGCCCACTGGCGAATAAGCCGCTCTCCGAGACAGTTCAAGATGAGCATACGCGCATCATCCTGATCAAGCGCGGCATGAAGACGCTCATCCCGACCGGCCGCACGATCATTCGTCCGGGCGACGTCCTGGTCATCACGCACCAGACACCGAAGCAGCCTGCCGAGCCTCGGCCGGAAGGACAGGAATAGGTCTGGCGCACTCAGGTCCAGATAAGAAAGAGGTGTCAGCCGCGGCTGACACCTCTTTTACTTGCCCT
>CASEEM010000031.1 GCA_949286985.1 uncultured Eubacteriales bacterium | reverse complement strand
GCGTCATCATTCGGTCCGATGAGCGGATTCATTCCGCTCATGTTGATATGGTCGCTCACCAGTGCGAGCGAACCCTGCGGCATCGTGATGCCGCCGACGGCATTCGTGATGATGAGGCGGCGTACGCCGAGCCTTGCCATGACCCGGACCGGGAAGACGAGCTCGTGCGGAGCATAGCCTTCATAATAATGGAAGCGGCCCGAGAGCACGATGATCTCCTTGCCCTGACATTCTCCGGCGAGGAGGACGCCGCGGTGCGACGGGGCGGTCGAGGTGACGAAGCCCGGAATCTCATCGTACGGAATGGTGAGCGGGCTCTCTAGTCGGTCGCCGTAGGAACCGAGTCCGCTGCCGAGAATGACGGCAACCTCCGGGCGGCCGATGCCGCGACTACGGAGATAAGATACGGCTTGATCGAGCTTCTTCTCGAGCTCTTCCGGCTGAATGATGCTGTTCATGATTCCTCCTGTTCACTCTCCTCCGAGAGGGCGAGCGCACGCTCTTCGCGGGCCTTCAGAAGCTCCTTGGCCTTGCGGCGGCGTGCGAAGCGGCGCTTGACAGCGAGCTGGCAGGCGGCCGCGATTCCGACATCCTCGAGGATGCGGATATATTCATCTTCATGTTCGCTCCGGCGGATTTCTCCCGTGGCAACCTCGCCGAAGGTTCGCTCGATAATCTCGCAGAAGATATTGTAAGACTCCCCGATGTCGTGGGTACTCAGCATCTTGTCCGTCAAATAAGCGATCTCCGAAACCGTGAAGAGCGATTTCAGGAGGACGATGACGACAAGCCTTGCGAGCGCCTCCCGGCAGTAGCGGCGGCGCTCGGGCGCCGGCACGAGTCCGAGCTTGACATAGTTGTTGATCATCGTGCTCTGAAGCACGTTGTCATTGTCATAGATCGGCGCGAAGTACGGATTGAGAAATTGTAAGATCTGTTCGTTATAAAGTCCCATGGCAGGCAGTTCCTCCCAGTGAGGAAGCCGGATGGGACGGTGGATTCCTTGGTTGTTCATCGCTGTCTTAACCATGCTATGATTTTAACACAGTCCTCCTGTTCCTTCAATTTATTGTACCGCGTTCTAATAGAATTTCGGGCAAAAATGAAAAGAAGGTTGCACTTTTCGCCCGGGTGGTGTAAACTGTCTCGGTAAGCAATTAGAGAATAATACTAAATAATATAGTTCTCAATATTAGATTACAGCAAGATTCACCGCGAATCAAGGGAAAGAGGCTCTTTATGAAGGAGTCTCTGTTGACAGGAGGTCGGAATTGGATACGTTAAGAGATTTGCTGGACACTGCCGCTCGCGATTATCCGAGCAATATTGCATTCACGCTCAAGCTGGAGAAGGATCACTATCGTGATATCACGTACAGACGTTTTCATGAGGAGATCCGAAGCCTCGGCGAGGCGCTCCTCCACCGCGGTCACGGCGAGGATCGCATCGCGGTCATCGGCAAGAACAGTTATCCGTGGTTCCTCATCAATTCGGCGACGATTTATATGGGCGGCGTTTTCGTTCCGCTCGACAAGGAGCTCAAGGACGAAGAGTTCCTCTCGTGCCTCATTCGAAGCGAGGTCCGCGTACTTTTCTACGATGTGAAGGAGAAGGCGATGGTCGAGCGTGCGCTCGCGACGGGGAAGACGTCCGTCGTTCAGGCGGTCGCGCTTTATGAAGGAACGGATGAGCTCTCGATCGGCGACCTCATCGAAGAGGGCCGTGAGCTCCTGGAGAAGGAGAAGCTCGTTGCGCCGATGGTCGATCGCGTCGTCATTGATCCGGAGGCGCTGGCTTATCTCATCTTCACGTCCGGCACGACGTCGCAGTCCAAGATCGTCATGCTGTCGCAGAAGAATCTGAAGTCGAATACGAACGGCCTTCTTTCGGTCATCCCGCTCGAGGAGGACGATACGAACATCGCACTCCTCCCTTATCACCACACGTTCGGACTGACCGGTCAGTGGTACATGTTCGTCTGCGGATGCCGCACGGTCTTCTGTGACGGTCTCAAGCATGTCCAGGCGAATTTCAAGGAGTACGGCGTTTCGCTCTTCATCGGCGTGCCTCTCCTCATCGAAACGATGTACAAGAAGATTCTCCGCACGGCGGAGAAGGAGGGGCAGGCCGGACGCCTCCGCGTCGCCAGCAAGATCTGCCGCGGCCTCAATAAGGTCCATATCAACCTGAACAATATCATCTTCCACGGCGTCCGCGAGGCGCTTGGCGGCAAGCTCCGCCTCGTCGTCCTCGGCGCGGCGGCAGCCGATCCGGAGTGCATCAAGGGCTTCAAGGATTTCGGCATTGAGTGCATCCAGGGATACGGTCTTACGGAGACTTCGCCGGTTCTCTCGGCAGAGATCCCGGGCCGCTGCCGTCCGGGCTCGGTCGGTCATCCGATCGGCGGCGTTGAGATGGATATCTATGAGCCGAACGAAGAGGGCATCGGCGAGGTCATCGCTCGCGGTGACAATGTCATGCTCGGTTATTATAAGAATGAAGAAGCCACGAAGGAGGTCATGATTGACGGATGGTTCCACACCGGAGACCTCGGCTATCGCGACAAGGACGGCTTCTACTTCCTGACCGGACGCAAGAAGAATGTCATCGTCCTCCGCAACGGCAAGAATGTCTTCCCGGAGGAGCTCGAGGTTCTCATTGCACCGCTTCCGTACGTTCGTGAGAATATCGTTATCGGACTTCCGGATCACGGCAACGAGAAGGATCTCGTCGTTTCGCTGAAGCTGGTCTATGATCCGGAATTCTTCCCGGATAAGACGCCGGAAGAGATCCATGCCGAGATCTCGAAGGATATCGATGCCGTCAACGCGACTGTTCCGTCGTACAAACGCATTAAGCGCATCTATGTCACGGATCAGGAAATGGAGAAGACGAGCACGGGTAAGGTGCGTCGCTTTAAGGAGCGCGAGTACATCCTTGCGGAAGAGGCTGCCGAAGAGGAAGCAAAGAAGGCCGCTTCGGAGGAATAGAATCCTTCCGTCATCGAGGGGCCTTCGCAAAAGGGTATGAAACAGGGGAAAGTAAAAGCTCTGCCGCCGAACGGCGGCAGAGCTTTTTTTGCATAAGAGGAGGGATCATCGTCTACAGACGAGGCGGTTGATTATTCATAGATGCCGAGGGCGAGCTCGGCGATCTGGACGGCGTTGGTGGCGGCACCCTTGCGCACCTGGTCACCGCAGCACCAGAGGCTGATGCCGTTCGGGTGGACGAGGTCCTTGCGAATGCGCCCGACGAAGACCAGATCCTGATAACTCGTCTCGAGCGGCATCGGGTAGATGTTCTCCGACGGGATATCGACGAGGCGGCAGCCCGGGGCTTTGGCGACGGCCATGGCGACCTCCGAAAGCTCGAGCGGATCTTCAGTGACGATGCAGGCGGAAATGGCATGGGAGCGTTCGACCGGGACGCGGACGCAGGTGCAGGAGACGGCGAGCTCCGGAAGGTGGAGGATCTTGCGCCCCTCGTTTTGCAGCTTCATTTCCTCAGCCGTATAGCCGTTCTCCTGAAAGCCGCCGATCTGTGGAATCAGATTGAAGGCAATCGGGTACGGGAATGGCTCGAGTGCCGGATAAGCATCATCCTTCGGATGGAGTCCGCGGAGGGCGGCCTCCGTCTCGGCAAAGAGCGTCTTCGGTCCGGCGGCACCGGCACCGCTCACGGCTTGATACGTGGAAGCGGTGATGGAGGTGATCTTCGAGAGGCGGTGAATGGCCTGGATGGCGACGAGCGTGATGATCGTCGAGCAATTGGGGTTGGCGATAATGCCGTGATGCTCCTTGACGTCCTCCGGGTTGATCTCCGGGACGACGAGCGGGACCTCCGGGTCGAGGCGGAAGGCGCTCGCGTTATCGACATAGAGCGCGCCGGCGGCTTTGATGGCAGGGGCGAAGCGGCGGGAAGCCGCATTGTCCGCGGCGCCGAGGACGAGATCGAGTCCTTCGAAGCTCCGGTCGCTCGCTTCTTCGATGGTGAGCTCGCCCCAGCGGTCTGTCAGGACCTTGCGGCCGGCGCTCCGGCTGCTGGCGAAGAGGCGGACCGTCTTCGCCGGGAAGGAGCGCTCCGCCAGGATGGCGAGCATTTCACGTCCGACGGCGCCGGTCGCGCCGAGAATTCCGATGGCATATTCTTTCATGGCTTTTCCTTTCGATAGGGGTCTATGAGATACTATTTCACGAAGCTGGAATAGAGGACGCGGATGGCCTTCTCGAAGTCCTCCGTGGCGACACCGATCATGATATTGATCTCGCCGGCGGACTGCTCGATGATGCGGATATTGATATCATTCTCGCCGAGCGCGCTGAAGATGAGGCCTGAGACGCCCTTGCGGTAGGCCATCTGCCGTCCGACGACGGAGATGAGGCTGATTTCGTCCTCTTCGACCCTGACGCGGGCGCCGGTCGACTTCTGGATCTCGGCGAGGAGCTCATAGCCACGGTCCTTCCAATCCGCCGTCGGGGTGACGACGGAGAAGCAGTCGATTCCGCTCGGAAGCTGCGCAATAGGCAATTTGTAATGGTCGAAGAGCTCGAGCACCTTGCGAAGCGTATAAAGGTTGTCGGAGAGGTGCGACTTCGAGATGGTGATGATGGAATAATCCTTGCGCCCCGTGATGCCGGTGACGAAGCGGCTTCCGTTTTCCGAAGCCTCCTCCGGGAAGGACTCGCGAATCATCGTGCCCGGATTATCCGGTTCATTCGTGTTCCGGATATTGAGCGGGATGTCCTTCTGACGGACCGGGAAGATGGTGTCTTCGTGGAGGACCGAGGCGCCGCGGTAGCTGAGTTCGCGGAGCTCTTCATAGGTGACGCGGGCGATCGGCTTCGCTTCCGGCACGATGCGCGGATCGGTGAGCAGGATGCCGTTTACGTCGGTCCAGTTCTCGTAGATATCCGCATCGAGGGCCGCGGCGACAATTGCGCCCGTGATATCGCTTCCTCCGCGCGAGAAGACCTTGATCTCTCCGTTCGGCATGCTCCCGTAGAAGCCCGGAATGATGATGTGCTCATAGACATCGTAGATTTCGCGAAGCCGGGCTGCGGTCTTCTCGTGGTTGAGCGTTCCGTCATAATGGAAGAAAATGACGTCCTTCGCATCGATAAATTGATAACCGAGGTATTCGCCCATCAGGCGTGCGTTCAGGTATTCGCCGCGCGAGGCGAGATAATCGGCGGAAACATTCTTGGAGAGGTGGGAGCGAATCTCCGTAAACTCCTTCTCAAGATCGGTGCGGAGTCCGAGCTCCTCGCGGATGGAGAAGAAGCGCTCCTTGATGAGCTTGAAGATGGATTCGTACTCGACATCGTAGCGGAGATGCGCCTTACAGAGATAGAGAAGATCGGTAATCTTGTTATCCTTCGCATGGCGCTTGCCGGGTGCGGAGACGATGATGACCCTGCGCGATGCGTCCGTCTCCATGATGCGGCGCACTTTGGCAAATTGACGGCTGTCGGCGAGAGAGGAACCTCCGAATTTCGTAACTTTCAGCATGATACTTCCTTTGGATATGATCCGGTTCTGCAGTAGGTGATAAGGATAATCGGCTCGTTATTCGCGGATTTCGGCGACGAAGAAGTCGCACGGGTCCTTGGCTCGAAGCATCTTGACGAGCTCGCCCGGGGCGAGAGGCTCCGTGAGGATCGCTTCCTTCCCTTCGCGGAGGTAATAGCGATGCTTGACTCTGTCAAGGTCGAGCGGGAGCTCCTGCTCGCGGTAAAGCGTCTCGTCGATCCGCGCTCCGTAAGCCGTGTCGAGGAGATCCTCGATGACGGAGAGACCGGTCGGATCCCCGCCGGCGCCCTGGCCGTAGAAGGACATGAGTCCGGAATACCGGCCGGTCAGTGAGACGAGGTTGTTATTCGCCGGCACGTGGGCGGCGAGATGATCGGACGGGAGAAGGACGGGACAGACATAAGCAGCATACCCTCCTTCGGTGAGATAAGCCTGCATGAAGAGCTTGCATACGAGATCTCGCTCCTTGAAATATCGGATATCCTCGTCCGTGACGGCACGGATGCCGAAGACCGGCAGTGCATCCTCTGGTGCCGGGACGCCGAAGGCGAGGCGGGCCGAGATTGCACATTTGTGCAGTGTGTCGAGGCCGTCGATATCGGAGGAAGGATCGCTCTCCGCATATCCTCGCTTCTGCGCATCGCGGAGCACGTCATCAAAGGAACGGCCCTCACGGTGCATGGCATCGAGGATGTAGTTGCAGGTGCCGTTCAGGATGCCTTCGACGGCGGTGATGCGGTCGGCACGTGCCTGTCTTCTCAGATTATAGAGCCAGGGAATGCCGCCGCCGGCCGCTGCGGTATAACGGAGGGTGACACCGTGCTCGTCAGCGCATCGGCGGAGCTCCTCATCATGAGCGGCGATGAGATTCTTGTTCGGGGTGACGACATGCTTGCCGGCCCGGAGGGCGGCGAGGACGTATTCACGTGCGACATCGGTGCCGCCGATGCATTCGACTACCGTATCGACGGCCGCATCCCTAAAGACGTCTTCCGGCCGAAGCGTGACGAGGTCTCCGAGCTCCGGGACCTCTCGGCGATGAAGAATGCGCCGCACATGCAGCTCCGGCAGGGTCTCGGCAATCGCGCGGACGCTGCGCCCGACTGTTCCGTATCCCAAAATAGCGATTTCCATGTCGCCTCCTTTTTGTTCACTGAGGTCAAAGTGTCTTTGCTGCGAAAACACTTGTATTTCTACAAAGAATAATGTACCATACTTATCAGGAGATTACAAGTAAAGACTTCATGAGTGAATATCACGAGAACGGCACGGGGCGATAGCTCCGCCGGAAGAGAGGAAGGAAAGATGCTGCAATATCGTAGTACACGTCATGCGAATGAAAGCTGTTCGCCGTCGATGGCCATCCTGAACGGATTGGCGCCGGACGGCGGACTCTATGTGCCGGAGGACCTTGAGGCCCTTCGGCTCGATTATCGCGAGGTCCTGAAGGAGGATTATCTCGGAATGGCGAGGATCATCTTCACGAAGTTCTTTCCGGACCTGGCGGAGGAGATTCCGGTCATCGTCGAAGCGAGCTACCGGGGGCGCTTCCGGAGCGAGGCGGTCACGCCGCTCGTGCCGGCGGACGGGAAATGGATTCTCGAGCTTTTCCACGGGCCGACCTGCGCCTTTAAGGATGTCGCACTTTCCGCGCTTCCGAATCTCATGGCGGCCGCCGTGCGGAAAAATCATTTCGAGGACGAGATCCTGATTCTGACGGCGACGAGCGGAGACACGGGCAGCGCCGCTCTTCACGGATTCTCGGATGTTCCCGGGACGCGCATCGTCGTCTTCTATCCGGATGAGGGCATCTCCCTCACGCAGCGCCTTCAGATGACGACGGAGCGCGGAAGAAATACGGCAGCCTGTGCGATTCGCGGCGATTTTGATGATGCGCAGCGCGGCGTCAAGGAGATCTTCCGCACGATGCCGCATCCGGCGAAGGGCATTGCGCTTTCGAGTGCGAATTCCATTAACATCGGCCGCCTCGTGCCGCAGGTAGTCTATTATTTCGCGGCTTACCGCCAGCTGATGGATGCCGGACGCATCGCAGTCGGTGATCCGGTCACCTTCGTCGTTCCGACCGGCAACTTCGGCGATATCATGGCCGGCTGGTTCGCAAGGGCGATGGGACTTCCGGTCGAGAAGCTCGTCTGCGCCTCGAACAGCAATGAGGTGCTGGCCGACTTCCTTGCTACGGGCCGTTATGATCGAAAGCGCATTCTCCATAAGACGAATTCGCCGTCCATGGACATCCTGGTCTCCAGCAATCTGGAGCGCCTGCTCTATTTTGTCTGCGGCGAGGAGCAGACGCGCCGCTATATGGAAGAGCTCGGCGAAAAAGGCGCTTATGAGGTTTCTTCTGCGGAGCTGGAAAGCATTCGCGCCTGCTTTGTCGGCGGCGCCGCATCGGATGAAGAAGGGGCGAAGGCCATTCATGACATCTTCTCTTCCGATCATTATCTGATGGATACGCACACGGCGGTCGCTTGGGCAGTTTCTGAGAAGTTAGAAGAGCGAGGCATCCTTTCGGAGGCGCCGCAGGTCATCCTCTCGACGGCTTCGCCGTATAAGTTCACGCGCTCCGTCCTGGCAGCGCTCGGCGAGGAGGTTTCGGAAGAGGATCGCCGAAATATGGAGCGCCTGGAGGAGGTCAGCGGCGTCGCGATGCCGGAGCCGCTTGCCGGCATCTTTGACCGAGAGGTCATGCATCGCGATGTGATCGATCCGCCGGCGATGAAGGAATATGTGAAAGCGCAGGCAGAGGGTCGATAAGTCGTTAAAGAGTACCGCCCCGTGGCTTTCGCGCGCCTGAAGGGGCGGTTTTTTACGAGAAAGGGAGGACGTATGGACGGGAAATATCTGATTGTCGATCGTTCCATTCTGCCGGATTATTTCGATAAGGTGGTGGAGGCGTGCGAGCTGCTCCGGAGCGGGGCGGCGAAGGATGTCAGCGAGGCGGTGAAGCGCGTCGGCATTTCGAGGAGTACGTACTATAAATATAAGGACCGCGTGCTGCGTCTCACGAAGGAGCAGAATAACCGGAAGGCGATCCTGTCGGTGATGCTGCGCCATGAGTCGGGGCGGCTTGAGACGATGCTCCGCATCTGCGCCGGTTTTGATTACAATATCTGGACGATCAACCAAAGTCCGCCGGTCGGCGGTCAGGCGCAGGTCATTCTGGTGCTGGACATGAGCGAGGCGAAGGCGCCGGTCGAGACGCTGATGCAGGAAATTCAGGGGATGAACGGAGCGAGAGAGGTTGCACTGATAGGGATCGAATGATTTGACATGAATTTGGCCTTTCGATAGAATAATAAGAGTTTTGGGATGAGGATCGGAGGCAGTATGGATTTCAAACAGATCGAAGCGTTCGTTAACGTCGTTCGCTATAAGAGCTTCAGCCGGGCAGCGGACGCGACGTTTTTCACTCAGCCGACCATCAGCGCGCATATTGCCACTCTGGAGAAGGAGCTCGGGACGAAGCTTCTCGACCGCAAGGGCCGAAGCGTCGAGATGACGCCGCAGGGACAGACCTTTTATAAGTATGCGGTCGAGATGGTGAACACGAGAGCGCAGGCGGTGCAGTCCATTCGCTCCGGGGAAGAGGAGCTCAAGGGCATTCTGGAGCTTCAGACCTCGACCATCCCGGGCATCGTCTATCTTCCGGAGCTCCTCGCGGGGTTCTCCCGGAAGCACGAAGGCGTGCAATTCTATGTCGAGATGTCGGACAGCAAGCAGGCGATCGAGAATCTTTTCGATCGACGCGGAGAGATTGCCTTCGTCGGCGAACAGGGGGCGGAGGGCAACCTCGATTATTTCGAGCTCTTCACCGACCGCATCGTTCTCGTCGCACCGACGTCGATGGAATTCGGCAAGGACGTCCTGACCGTGGAGGATATCCTGCCTGTCCCTCTCATTTGGCGCGAAAACGGCTCGGCGACGCGGCGCAGCTTCGAGGATGCCGTGCAGGCGCAGGGATATGATAAGAATTTCCTCCGCTTCATCGCGAAGATGAACGATCTCACGATGATTCTCCGCTCCGTCGAGCAGGGGCTCGGCGCCGCCGTCCTGTCGCAGACGACGGTGGAGGCCTGTGAGGCCGAAGGCTTGTGCGTCTATCCAATTGAAGGATTCACGGAGAAGAGAACCTTCTATATGGCCATTCCGCGCGGTGTATTTCTCTCGCCGGAGGCCGAGGCATTCAAGAATTTCGTCCTCGATCGCAAGCGAACGGTCGGTACGGCGGATCTCGTTTAGATGCAGTGTATGAAATTGTATGAATAGAAAAAACCCCTCTCCCGGGGCTTCCGTAAGACGGAGGCGATTCCGGGAGAGGGGTTTTGCTTTGCATGATGCGGATACGGATCGATATCGGTATTCGCATTGCAAGGTGCGGATATTGCAAAGGATTTCGGATCTTATCGATTGACGATTTCGATGCTGTGTGAGGTCTTGGCCTTGAAGCGGCCGATGACCGCATTCTGGAGGCCTTTTTCGCCGAGCTGATAGGTGAGACGCTCCAACTCCGGCTCCTTGACGGCGATCAGGAGACCGCCCGAGGTCTGCGGGTCGTAGAGAACATCCAGTCTCTCGAGCGGCAGGCCGACGGTATAATCCATGACATCGTTCTTGAGATATTCGCGGTTGTTGTGCGCGCCGGCAGGGAGGATGCCCATCGAGGCGAATTCGAGGACGCGGTCCAGGAGCGGGACGTTCTCGGCAAAGATCTCGAGGGTAACATTCCCGGCCTTCGCCATTTCGGCGCCGTGGCCGAGGAGACCGAAGCCGGTGATATCGGTACAGCCGTCGACCTTGACGCCCTGCATGGCCTCATAACCGTAGCGGTTCAGGAGAGCCATGGTCTCGGTGAGATTCTTCTCCTCGTCCTTCGAGAGGAGGTCGACCTTGGCAGCGGTGGTCAGGACGCCCGAGCCGATGGCCTTGGTGATGACGAGAAGGTCGCCCTCTTCGGCGCTGTTGCTCAGAATGTCATCCGGATGGGCGAAGCCCGTGACGCTGAGGCCGTATTTCGGTTCGTTGTCGTTGATGCTGTGACCGCCGACGATCATGGCGCCGGCTTCATTGACCTTGTCATTGCCGCCTGCGAGGATGCCCTCGATGGCCTCGAGCGGGAGGCAGTTCGGGAAGGCAAGCAGGTTCATGGCCAGCTTCGGCGTGCCGCCCATCGCATAGATGTCCGAGAGGGAGTTGGCGGCAGCGATCCGTCCGAAATCATAAGGGTCATCGACAATCGGCGGGAAGAAGTCGATGCTGTTGATGAGTGCCGTCGTCTCGTTGATCTTATAAACGCAGGCATCATCACTGCTGTCGAAGCCGACGAGGACGCGCTCGTCGCGAATCTTCGGCAGCTTCGAAAGAATATCGCTTAGGACACCCGGCCCTATCTTCGCTCCTCATCCGCCGGCGGCGGTCATGGAAGTTAGCTTGACCTCTTCCGGCGCGAGGGGAAGGGCGCAGGCGTTTGCTGCAGTATCGTTCATGGTATGGGTACTCCTTTAATTTGATAAGTGTGAACTCGTTTCTCCGTGTATCCGCGTATCGGTGGATCCGGGCATCCGCGGAGAAGAATTATGCGAGGCGCGCGATGGCCTCGAGGGCGATATCGATCTCTTTCTTCGTCGTGAACGGCCCGATGGAGAAGCGAACCGTGCCCTCCGGATACGTTCCGAGCGTCTTATGAGCCAGCGGCGCGCAGTGAAGTCCGACGCGGGTGGCGATGCCTTCCTGTGACAGCTTGAAGGCGATGAGCGCATTGTCCCGGTTCAGGAAGTCGATGGAGAAAACGCCGACACGTCCCTCCGGATCCTTCGGTCCCGGGACGAAGATGTTCGGGATCTCGGCGAGCTTCTCCGTCATGTAACGGATACATTCCTTCTCGTGCGCGCGCATTGCTTCACCTTCTTCCTCGAGCCAGCCGAGTGCGGCATGGAGGCCGAAGATGCCCGGGAGGTTCAGCGTGCCGGCTTCAAAACGATCCGGGAGCTCGCTCGGCATATCGGCGAGATCGGAATGGCTGCCGGTACCGCCCGCGATGAGGGGTACGATCTCGGAGGTGATGGCCGGGTTGACGAGCATGACGCCGACGCCCTGCGGTCCGAGCAGGGATTTGTGCCCCGGCACCGTGAGTCCGTCGATATAGGAGGCCTGCATATCGATCGGTGTATTGCCGCCGGTCTGAGCGGCGTCGACGATGAAGATGACGCCCTTCTCGTGGCAGAGCTTGCCGATCTCTTCCATCGGCTGGAGGGTGCCGCTGACATTGGAAGCATGGGAGAGGACGACCGCACGAATATCCTCGGTGATCATGCGTTCGGCTTCCTCGAGGATGAGGCGGCCCTCCGCATCGCAAGGGAGACATTCATACGAGATGATGCCTGCCTCGGACAGCTGATGCATCGGCCGGTAGACGGCATTATGCTCCATCGACGAGATGAGGAAGCGGTCGCCCTTTCGTGCCAGCCCCTTGATCAGGAAGTTCAGGCTGTACGTATTGCCCGGCGTGAAGATCGCATTGCGGGCGCCGTAGCCGTTCATGAGGCGATTCAGCTTCTCACGGGTCTCGAGCACGACGGAGGCCGCGGAATAGGCTTCATCGTAGCCGCCGCGGTTGATGTTCGTGCCGTTCTTCGTCATATAATCATAGACGGCTTGGGCGACGACATTCGGCTTCGGGAAGGATGTCGCGCCGTTGTCCAGATAAATCGAATGTTTCGAATCGGTCATGGAAAACCTCCTTGGTGATGAATAATCTGATATAAGTATAACACAGTCTGCTCCTCTCCACGGCGAGGTAGTTCCGGGGACCGTATAGAAAAAACCGATAATATAAGGAAAATTTTCTTGCGACAGAATAATAACAATGCTATAATACAAAAGTTGCAAAAGAATCCGGGGGTGGCTAGGTGCTGGTGTGCCTTACGGTCTTCAAAACCGCTATGGGGAGCTGGAACCTTCCCGGGTGGGTTCGATTCCCACACACTCCCGCCAAGCGATGGAAAGCCCGCCGAGACGAGAATCGTTTTCGGCGGTTTTTCTTTGAGAGACGGAGAAGGTCGAGACGGCAGCGAAGCCGGCAGGCGTTCGTTTGACTTGACATTCACAATTTCCTACAATGAAAGGTAGTTGCCCGGCAGAGGCCGAAGGAGGTTAAGGGATGATAAAGAAGGATTTGCTCCGAAAGATTCCGAAGATGGATGAGATACTGAATGATGATAAGCTGCGTTTCCTCATGGAGGAGCAGGGACGGAAGACAGTCGTGGAGGCTGTCCGCGAGGTGCTCGATGAGATTCGCGGCGAGATTTTCAATCTGGCCGAGGAGGAGACGGAGGCGTTTCAGGCGAAGCTGACGCAGGCGTCGGCAGCGGCACGGGCCGTATTGAAGGTCGAAGCGAAGGCGAAGCCGTATCTCCGTCCGGTGATCAATGCGACGGGAACGATTCTCCATACGAATCTCGGCCGTGCGCCGCTCGCACGGGCGGCGACGGAGAATGTCGCACAGCTTCTCCCGGGATATTCCAATCTGGAATATGATGTGCCGAAGGGGAAGCGTGGATCGCGCCATGATATTCTCCAGAAGACTATGATGGAGATGACCGGCGCCGAGGATGTCATGATCGTCAACAACAATGCATCGGCGACGCTCTTGGTGCTCTCGTCGATGGCAGCCGGCAAGGAGGTCATCGTATCGCGCGGCGAGCTCGTCGAGATCGGCGGATCCTTCCGCATTCCGGACATCATGGAGCAGGGCGGAGCGAAGCTTCGCGAGGTCGGCACGACGAATAAGACGAAGATCGCGGATTACGAGAATGCCATCAACGAGAACACGGGTGCCCTGATGAAGGTGCACACGAGCAATTATAAGGTGATGGGATTCACACAGGAGGCCTCGCTCGAGGAACTGGTGGAGCTGGGCAAGAAGTATGACCTCCCGGTCATCTTCGACATGGGGAACGGCCTGATGGTCGACCTCTCGCCGTACGGCCTCGATGAGCCGAATGTCCCGGCGTCGCTCGATACGGGCATCGATGTCATCCTCTTCAGCGGCGACAAGCTGCTCGGCGGTCCGCAGGCCGGCATGATTGCGGGTAAGAAGGAATATATCGAGAAGATGAAGAAGCATCCGCTCGCGCGTGCGCTCCGCGTCGACAAGATGACCTTTGCGGCGATGGAGGCGACCCTGATGCTCTATCGCGATGAGGACCTGGCGAAGAAGGAGATTCCGGTGCTCCGGATGATCACCGAGGAAAAGGATTCGCTCACGATGCGCGCGGAGGCGCTGGCAGAACGCATCCGCGAGGCGAATCCTGCGCTTAAGGTGCGCCTGATCGATGCGGAGGATCAGATCGGAGGCGGCTCGGCTCCGATGTTCTATCTGCCGGGGAAGGCGATCGCGCTCTCCGGTGAGGCATGTTCGACGGCGGAGCTGGAGAAGCGGCTTCGGAAGAGCGAGCCGCCGGTTGTCGGCCGTATTCACGAGGATGAGCTCCTTCTCGCGATTCGCACGATTCGCGAAGAGGAATATGATGATGTCGTCCGAGCGGTAGCGGCGGCAAAGGATTCGGAATAAAGAACTTCGGGAAGTGCTGAAGTACAGAACGAAGCGGATAAAGCACAGAGAGAGGCAGAGAAGTGAAGAATATCATCATCGGAACGGCGGGACATGTCGACCACGGAAAGACGCTCCTCATCAAGGCGCTTTCCGGGATAGATACCGATCGTCTCGCGGAGGAGAAGAAGCGCGGCATTACGATCGAAAACGGCTTCGCACATATCCCGAACGAGGTTGGGTACAATATCGGCGTCATCGACGTGCCGGGTCATGAGCGATTCATCAATAACATGCTCGCCGGCATCGGCGGTGTGGATTTCGTCCTCTTCGTCGTCGCGGCAGATGAGGGTGTCATGCCGCAGACGAAGGAGCATTTCGAGATCCTTCAGGCGCTCGGTATCGAGGACGGGATCATCGTCATCACGAAGAAGGATATGGTCGAAGAGGACTGGCTGGAAATGGTGGTCGAGGATGTGAAGGATTATTTCGCAGGCTCCTTCCTGGACGGCAAGCCGCTCTTCACGGTTTCGGCGAAGACGGGAGAGAATATTCCGGAGTTGAAGGAGGCCATTATCGCGAAGTGTGACCGCGAAGCGAATCGACTCGAGGATCCGCGCGCCTTCCGCATTCCGATCGACCGCATCTTCTCCATGAAGGGCTTCGGCACGGTCGTCACGGGGACGCTGCTCGACGGCTCGGTCCGCGTCGGGGAGGAACAGGTCCTCTATCCGCAGGGAACGAAGGTGAAGATTCGCGGCATTCAGACGTATAACGAAAGCGTCGAGGAAGCAGTGGCCGGCGAGCGTACGGCGGTCAACCTTTCGGATGTTAAGACCGAGGACCTCGCACGCGGCGATGTATTGGCAGCGCCGGGGGCCGTCACCGTGACGAATATGATCGATGCGGAGCTTCGCATGTTCCGAAGCGCGGATCGTCAGATCAAGAATAACAGCCGCGTGCACTTCTACGTCGGGGCGAAGCAGGTCCTGGCGAAGGTGATTCTGCTCGACCGCGAGGCGGCAGGTGCCGGTGAGAATGTCTATGTCCAGTTCCGCTTGGAGGAACCGGTGGCGCTTCGGCGCGGCGACCGCTTCATCGTTCGTTTCTATTCGCCGATTATCACGGTCGGCGGCGGCATCGTCCTTGATGCGGCGCCGGAGAAGCACCAGAGAAATCGCGAGGATGTGTTGGCACATGTCGCCGTCCTTGCGGGCGGAGACCTTCCTGCTATCGTTCGAAGCAAGACAGGACAGCACCGCTTCTATCGCGAAGAAGAACTCGGCCGCGAGCTCGGCCTCCTTCCTGAGAAGATGTACGAAGTTACGGAAGCGGAGATTGCAGCAGGGCGTATGAGCCGTCTCTCCGATGAGACTCTCCTTTCGGCTGATCGCCTCTCGTTCTTCCGCGAATATCTCCGAAAGATGCTCGAAGCTTATCATGCGGAGAATCCGCTCGCATCCGGCATGCCGAAGCAGGAGCTCCTGAACCGCATCGGAGAAGGATGTCATATCGACGATGAGCGATGCACGCAGGCACTCGTCCGCTATTTCTTGGAGGAAGGCACGATTGCCGACCGCGAGAAGGATTATGCACTCGCAGGATTCACCGCCTCCTTCACGGAAGAGCAGGAAGCCTTGAAGGAGAAGATCCGTTCGATGTATGAGAAGGCCGGCGTCGAGATGCTGAAGAACGAGGAGGTCTACGCTCTCCATTCCGATAAGCGCGTGATTCAGGCTATCCAGACCTCGCTCGCCGAGGAGGGTGCGATTGTCAAGGTGAATCCGTCTTATTTCATCAGTGCGGACGGATGGAAGGCGGCGATTGCGGCAGCCGAAAAGGCAGCGGCCGAGACGGGATCCTTCGTCTTGGCGACATATCGCGATATGCTGAATACATCCAGGAAGTATGCGGCGGAGCTCCTGCCGGCACTGGATCGTGCAGGCATCACCCATTTCAACGGGGAGAATCGCACCTTCCACGGTTAAAAGTTCCGTCACTAGAATTTTACAAAGTTGGCGGTTTACATTCGGGTTGTTTCATATTACAATAAATTCAATAGTAAAATAATTAATAAACAACAAAAGCAGGAAATAATCCGCAACAAGAAAGAACAACTACAAGAATATGGCGTTTTGAAAGCGCCGGAGGTGAATTTATGTTTAAGAAAGTACTCGCAGTAGCAGCAGTAGCGATTTTCTCTCTGGGACTCACTGCCTGCGGCAGCTCGACGCCGACGGATCAGGTTACGGAGGATCTCGAGGCCGTCAAGGCGGAGAATGTGGAGAAGACCATGGAAGAGGCCTTCGCAACGAACGAAGAACTGGATGAAGCTTATCAGGCAGATTACGAAGCCTTTGCCAAGAAGGTCCAGGAATTCGATTATGAGATCGGCGAAGAGAAGATTTCCGATGACGGGAACACGGCTACGGTCGAGGTTAAGATCACGACTTATCCGTTCGGAGAGGCATACACCGAAGTCTATAATCAGGTGATTGCAGATGCACAGTCCGGTAAGATCACGGCAGATACGGACATCAACGCTTATGTCATGGAGGCGCTTTTCAAAGGACTCAGCGCACTGGAAGATAAGTCTTACAAAGCGACGGTGACGGTGAACTGCACGAAGGATGAGAACGGCAACTGGCAGAGCGACATCGATTCGAGTGACGAGGTTCAGGATGCGGTATTCGGCGGCATGTATACCGCAATCAGCAACGTGGCATGATCCTACGGCAATCACAATTGAATAGATTGATTATTAATTAAGAGAGCAACGGCAAACTGAAAGAGGGATTCTTTGATGAACGTCTTCTCTGTGGCGGAGAAGGCAGCAGTACAGCTGAAAGGAGGCTGTCGGTATGAAGAATCAAAACAGTAATAATAGTCAAGGCGAGCGACAATGGGGCTCCCGCTTCGGATATCTTATGGTCGCGGCCGGTGCAGCCATCGGTCTCGGCAACATCTGGAGATTCCCTTATCTTGCTTATGAAGGCGGCGGAGGCGTATTCCTCATCGTCTACATCATCGTCGTCATCTTGATGGGACACCCGATGGTTGAAATGGAGACCGCAATCGGTCGCTACAGCGGCAAAGATACGGTCACGGCCTTCGAGGTCATCAATAAGAAGTGGAGATTCGCCGGTTGGCTGGCCGTCGCCTGTACCACACTTCTCTGTATGTATTACGTCGTCGTCGGCGGATGGGTTGCTAAATATACTTTTAATTACCTCGTCAGCGGCGATTTCGGAACGAATAAACAGGCTTACTTCGAAGCGCATATTTCGTCTACGG
The DNA here is from genome assembly GCA_949286985.1 of uncultured Eubacteriales bacterium. Lineage (GTDB taxonomy): Bacteria > Bacillota > Clostridia > Peptostreptococcales > Anaerovoracaceae > Mogibacterium. Next base: position 3,902 of record CASEEM010000031.1, on the reverse strand, counting down.
TAGAACCGATTGTATGGACGATGCTGATCTTGGTTCTTGTCTGCGTCGTACTCTACTTCGGAATTACGAAATATGTTGAGAAAATCTCTAAGGTCATGATGCCGTTCCTCTTTGTACTTCTCATCATCTGCGGTATCTGGGCGCTTTTCGTCAATGAACACGCACTCGAAGGCGTCAAGTACTATCTCTTACCGGATTTCAGCAAGCTGAGCTTCACGACCTTTGCGCAGGCCGCAACGCAGGTTCTCTTCTCCGTCGGTATCGGCTGGGGACTCTATGAGACCTTGGGTGCGAATATTCCGAAAGAGAACAACCTCAAGAGCGATGCCATCATGGTATCGGCCTTCGACACGGCGGCCGCTATCCTCGCAGGTTTCGTTGTCGTTCCGACGGCGGTCTCCGACGGTATCGGCCTTCAGTCCTCCGGTCCGGCGCTGGTCTTCAATGTCATGACGGACATCTTTGATAAACTCCCGGGCGGAAGATTTATCGGATTCTGCTTCTTCTTGGCGATTCTCTTCGCCGTCATCTCGTCGCTGTTCAGCTTCTTCGAGATTACGATTCGTACCTTTGAAGATCACAGCAAGATGGGACGCGGCAAGGCTACGGCTCTTACGGGCATCATTATCGGAATCGGCAACATCATCGTATCCCTCGGATACGGCGTCTTGGGTGATGTCAAGCTTCCGTGGTACGATGCAAACGGATTCGCTTCTTACGGATTCTATGATTGGCTGGACATGCTCACGGCTTACATCATGATGCCGATCGGATGTATCCTGGTATGTATCTTCATCGCGAAGGTCTGGGGATTTAAGAATTACGAGAAGGAAGTTACGAATGACGGCAAGTTCGGACGCGTCACCATGTTCGACAAGATTCGCACGGTCGTACTGGTACCGTTCTTCATGATCGTCATCCTGCTCACCGTATTCGGATTCATCGCATAATCAAAGTCATTTATCATCTCGGACTTATATAAAAAAGGGAGACGCTTCGGCGTCTCCCTTTTACTTTATATTGCTCTTTTCATCAGACTTGCGTTGTTCGTCAGACAGAATTATTTCATCAAGCGGCAGATGCGCTCGCTGAATTCATTCGGATCCTCAATCGGCATGCCTTCGATGAGGAGCGCCTGATCGTACAGCAGGAACGCATAATCCTTAACCGTTTCCGTCTCACCGGCTTCAAAGGCGCGGGCAAGGGCCTGATAAGCCGGATGCTCGCTGTTCAGCTCGAGAATCTTGTCCGCCTTGATCTCATCCGGATCAGCCTGGCCTGTGAGAGCGGCCTGCGCTTTCAGGATCTTCTCCATCTCCAGCGATAAGCCCTCTGCGGCGGCAAAACATACCGCATGATTCTTGAGGCGGGACGAGAGGATGACGGAGCTGATGCGGTCGCCGAGCGCTTCCTTGACAGCAGCGAGGAGCTCCTTGGCGGCTTCCGTCTTCTCTTCCATCTCCTTCTTCTCTTCTTCGCTCTGCTCGAGCCCGAGGTCGCTTCCGGCGATGTTGCGGAATTCCTTCTCCTCGTAATTTCCGAGCATCATGAGGGCGAATTCGTCGATCTCGTCGGTGCAGAGGAGGACCTCATATCCCTTCTCGCGGAAGAGATCCATCTGCGGCATGGAGAGGAGCTTCTCCTTCGTCTCTCCGACCGCATAGTAGATATACTTCTGATCCGAGGTCATGCGGCTGACGTATTCCGAAAGGGTCGTCATCTCGCCGGTCGTGCTGCTTCTCCAGAGGACGAGATCCTTGAGCTTGTCCTTGTTGCGGCCGTATTCCTCATACATGCCGTATTTCAGCTGGATGCCGAAGTTTTCAAAGAACTTGAGATACGTCTCGCGGTCCTTGTTCAGCATGTCCTTCAGGGTCTCGAGAATCTTCTTCTCCAGGCGCTGAGCGATGGCCATGAGCTGGCGGTTCTGCTGGAGCATCTCACGGGAGATATTGAGCGAGAGATCCTCGGAATCGACGAGGCCGTTGATGAATCCGAGATAATCCGGGAGGAGATCCTCACACTTCTCCATGATCATGACGCCGCTCGAATAGAGGCGGAGTCCGCGCTGATAGTCCTTCGTATAGAAGTTGAACGGAACGGCCGACGGGATGTAGAGGAGGGCGTCGTACGAGAGGAGGCCTTCGACATTCGTATGGATGACCTTGAGCGGATCGTTCCAGTCGAAGAAATTGTCCTTGTAGAAGCTGTTATATTCCTCCTCCGAGATCTCGTTCTTCTTTTTCTTCCAGAGCGGAACCATGCTGTTCAGGCGCTCATCCTCGAAATACGTCTCGTAGGCCGGCTTGTAATCCTCCTTGGCCTTCTCCTCCTCCGTCGCCTCGACCTCGCGGCGCTTCTGACAGTTCATGACGATCGGATAGCGGATATAGTCGCTGTACTTGCGGACGAGGGAGCGAAGGCGGTATTCCTCGAGGAAGTCGGAATACTTGTCCTCGTCTTCATCATCGCGGAGGGTCAGGATGACATCCGTACCGACCTCATCGCGGGTATCCGCTTCGATCTCGAAGCCGTCCGCTCCTTCGCTGGTCCAGCGATAAGCTTGCTCGGAGCCGTAGGCGCGGCTGATGACATCGATGCGCTTCGCGACCATGAAGAGGCTGTAGAAGCCGACGCCGAACTGACCGATGATGTCCGTATCGATTTCGCTGTCGGCATTGTCGGTTTTGAACTGCAGAGAGCCGCTGTTGGCGATGATGCCGAGGTTGTTCTCGAGTTCCTCGGCCGTCATGCCGATGCCGTTATCGCTGATCGTGAGCGTGCGGTTCTCCTTGTTCGGCGTGAGGCGAATCTCGAAATCCTCGCGTCCGAGACCGGTATTGCCTGCCTCGATCTCCTTGAAATAGCGCTTGTCGATGGCATCGCTCGCGTTGCTGATGACCTCGCGGAGGAAAATCTCACGATTTGTATAAATGGAATGGATCATGAGATCGAGCAAGCGCTTCGATTCCGCTTGAAATTGTTTCTTTGCCATGAAAAGACCTTCTTTCCTCTTTTATTTTTATTGTTTGGTGCTTTGCCGTAAGAGGCAGGAACCTCTCTCGGCAAATTAGCACTCTCTATATTCAACTGCTAACAATTTTACTCGCGATGCCGGGGAAATGCAAGGATCTTCACAAAGATTCTATACTTCATTGACAAATGCAAATTATATTGCACACAATCAAAAAGTGGGGTAAGATGGGATTACAAACAAACGGAAGGAATCCTCAGAGATAAGGAGGCAGATCATGGATAGATATGATGTAGCCATCATCGGCGCAGGTCCTGCGGGAATGACAGCAGCCATTTATGCAGCGCGCGCAGGGAAGAAGACCGTAATCTTCGAGCGCGAAATGGTCGGAGGCCAGATCACCTTCACCGATGCCATCGACAACTTCCCGGCGACGCCGGGCATCGACGGCGCGAGTTATGCGATGAAGCTGCAGGAGCAGGCGATGAACTTCGGCGCCATCTTCCTGATGGAAGAGGTGACGGAGGTCGAGAAGCCGGCGGAAGAGGGTGGATTCTTCACGATTAAGAGCAGCCGCGGCGCCTATGAATCGCGGACCGTCATTCTGGCAACGGGTCTTCACCACCGCCGCATGGGACTTCCGGGCGAGGAGGATTTGATCGGACGCGGCATTTCGTTCTGCGCCGTATGCGACGGAGGCTTTTTCCGCGGCAAAGAGGTAGCCGTTTACGGCGGAGGAAATACGGCCGTCGAGGATGCGACCTTCCTCGCGGGTCTCTGTGAGAAGGTGACGATCATCCACCGGAGAGATCGTTTCCGCGCGGAGAGTCATCTCGTCAAGGCGCTCAAGGCCTGTGATAATGTCGTCTTTGAAATGGAGCAGACGGTCAGCGGCCTCGAGAGCGAGGACGGTGTGCTTCGAGGGGTT
>CASEEM010000030.1 GCA_949286985.1 uncultured Eubacteriales bacterium | reverse complement strand
ATGTTGTGAACGCCGGTCTCGTAACAAGCCTGTTCACCCTCCTCCTTGATGATGGTATTGACTTCCTTCGTCGCCTTCTGAACCATCTCTTCGATGCGAGCCGGGTGGATACGGCCGTCGCTGATCAGCTTCTCCAGCGTGCGTCTTGCGATCTCACGGCGCACCGGATCGAATCCCGAGAGTATGACCGCCTCCGGCGTATCGTCGATGATGAGATTGACACCGGTCAGCGTCTCAATCGTGCGAATATTGCGGCCCTCGCGTCCGATGATGCGGCCTTTCATATCGTCATTCGGAAGGGAAACAACCGATACGGTCGTCTCTGCTACCTGATCGGCAGCGCAGCGCTGAATCGCCATCGTGATGATATCACGTGCGCGCTTATCCGCTTCCTCCTTCGCATCGTTCTCGATCTCCGTGATCATCTGCGATGCGTCCTTGCGGACATCAGCCTCGATCTCCTCAAGGAGCAGATGCTTCGCCTCCTCCTTGGAATAACCGGAAATCTTCTCGAGCTCGGCAATCTGCTGTTCGATCGCCTTGTCGATCTCCTGATGCTTCTCTTCGAGCTGACGCTCGCGCTTATAAAGATGCTCTTCCTTTCGCTCGATATTCTCAAGCTTCTTCTCGAGATTCTCCTCCTTCTGCATGATTCGGCGCTCAGTCTTGGAGACCTCGTTTCTGCGCTCACGAACCTCACGATCGGCTTCGCTGCGCAGCTGCTGAATCTCTTCCTTCGCCTCCAGAATGCGTTCCTTCTTCGTATTCTCCGCTGCGCGGTTCGCTTCCTGAAGAATGTTCTCTGCCGCCAGCTTCGCGTTAGCGACCTCCTTCTCTCCGGCCTTCAGCTTCATGAGATAAACGCCGAGCACCAAAACAAGAGCCAAGAGAACAATGATGGCAATAATTGACGGTGTCATGAAACACCTCCTTATTCAATATTTTAGTAGATTTCGTATAATCTATGGAACTTCTTCTCACAGGAGAAGATGATTTTGCATAAATATACTAAATAATTATATCCGTCAAAACCGTTTTCGTCAACCTGGGCCGCCCTTTGTTGCTCCTTTCGCCTGCTTTCGTGACATTATTCTTCCTTCGCCGACAAAAAAAGAGAGGAGCACGCTCCTCTCTTACTCTGAAACGACTCGATTCCTGCCGCGGAATGCCCGCATCCTAGAGATCCTCGAGCAGACGGTCGGTAATGCGATCGAAATTCTCTGCAATATACGTATTTCTCTTCCCGACAATCGGCACCCCGATGCCGAACGAGGCCCGAATATTCATATCCTCCGTGATCGTACCGAGAAGCTCGCAGCGGAAGCGCTGATCGATCTCTGCGACCGTCGGCTCGCAACCGCTCCGTTCGAGCTCCGGAAACATGCGATTCAAGAGATAATGACGGCCTCCGTCAAAGTGACGAATCAAGTGATTCTCGAGAGATTCCGCTTCGCGAACGGCGACATAATCCGGCGTCGTGACGATGACGGCCGCATCGGCCTCGGCCAACGCCAGCGAAAGCGCCTTCCCCATGCCCGGGCCTCCGTCCAGGATGATATATTCATAATAATCCCGAAGATAGGAAATCAAGATGCGGATATCGTCCTCCCGAATCTCGTCGATCCCTTCGCCCTGGAAGGTCGGCAGCATGAAAAGATGCTCCGAATATTCCGTCTCGAGAACGGCCGTCTCCGGAAGACAGGTCCGGAGAATGACATCGCGGATATCATAGATAGCCATGTCTTGTACCCCGAGCACGAGGTCCAGACTCCGCTGCCCCATATTCATATCGACGAGAAGCGTCTTGTGACCGCGAACAGCCAAAGTGAGCCCGAGGTTCGACGCGATCGTCGTCTTCCCCGTGCCTCCCTTGCCTGACAGAATCGTGATCACTTTACCCTTCATCTCGGCTCCTTACATTCCCTTCCGTTCTTCTTACGAACGATCAAAAAATCCGCGCTCCCGCATGCTGAGACAGACCCCGTCTCCGACGATAAGATGATCAAGCAAACGAATGCCGAGAAGGGACCCCGCTTCGTCGAGCCGCTTCGTCACCAGAATATCCTGATGGCTCGGCTCCGGATCTCCGCTCGGATGGTTATGCGCGATAATGATGGATGCCGCACTGCGGCGAATCGCCGGCCTGAAGACCTCACGCGGATGGATGATGGCCTCCTGAAGCTCCCCGATAGAGATCACGTGTTCCGATTCGATCTCCAGACGGGAATTCAGCAGGAAGAGGATCACATGCTCCCTCTTCTCATCCCTCAGGCGGGAAAGCAGCAGCTCCTCCGCATCATCCCGGGTGAGGATGGACTTCTTCGGCTGCGATGTCCGATAGCGAAGCCTCCTCCCGATCTCGACCGCGGCGATGATGGAACAGGCCTTGCTCCGACCGATGCCGCCGACCTGCTCAAGCTCCGCTTCGCAGACATTCTCGAGTCCTCCTGACTCCGCGCCCGCAAATTCCAGGACCTCCTCCGCCAATTGCAATACCGACTTCTCCCGCGTCCCCGTGCGCAGAACAAGCGCGAGAAGCTCCTGCATTCCGAGCTCCTCCGGGCCGCGATACAGAAGCCGTTCCTGCGGACGGTCCTCGACCTTCATACGACTGAATTGCATGTTGCTCCTTTCCGGAGAACAACACTTCGTTCTGTCATTATAACAAAAAGCGGCCGCCTCGGACAACCGAAGAGACCGCGTTCTTTCGCCGGGAACGGCCGTCTTCACGACCGAAAATCCCTTTATCGAAAGATTAATAACGATTTCTCTGAAGAATCGTGAGATACTTGAGGATCCAATAATCGAGAAGAATCGTGAGCAGGATAATGCCCGTCACGACCGGTGCGATCCCGAATTCCGAATGAACGATCACCAGAACGATCATCAAGATCATATCGAGAAGGAGGATGTAGCGAATTCTCGCTGCATACATCGTCATCGGCTTGATATTCTTCTCCTTCGGCGGAATCTCCGAAACGAATTTGACAATATGAAGCGTACAGATCAGCGCCTCAATCGTCAGAATCGCCACCAGTCCGTACAGCGCTTTCGTGTTGCTGATGCCGAATACATCCTCCAGCAGCCCTCTTCCTAGCGTCAAGAGCTGAAGAAAGAAAATGATATACGTATTGGTCCGGACTTTTGCCAGCGCAATAGCTGCTTCTCTCATGCCTGGGCCTCCCTTTCTTTCGCTAATTGAATAATCCTTGCACAAACTTCGTCGATCGTGAGATCCGTGGAATCGAGCAGCACGGCGTCCTCCGCCTGTGCCAGCGGATTCAGCGCACGCGTTCGATCCTGCTCATCACGCGCCTTCGTCTCCGCATAAACCGTCTCGAGATCGGCTTCCTTCCCTGCCGCAAGGAGCTGGTCGTAACGGCGCTTCGCACGGACATGCGGATCCGCCGTAAGGAAAATCTTGAGCTCGGCGTCCGTCAGAACGTTCGTCCCGATATCGCGTCCGTCCATCACAACACCCTTCCCTTCGGCGATGCGGCGCTGCATGGCCACAAGCTCGCGGCGAACGGCCGGAAGCCTAGAGCAGGCGGAAGCATACATGGAAGCCTCCTGCGTGCGGATCGCTTCGCTGACGTCCTCCCCGTCGAGGAAGATCTTCTCCCCCTCCACATCGAGCTGCGTCAGGGCAAGCAGCTCCTCCAGCTTCTCGCCTTCTTCCGCCGGAATGCCCGCCCGGTGGATCTTGAGTCCGATAGCTCGGTACATCGCACCGGTATCAATATAATCCAGACCGAGCTCCGAGGCGACACGCTTCGCGATCGTGCTCTTGCCGGCGCCTCCCGGTCCGTCAATGGCTATTCGAAGCATTCTCTCCCTCCTTCTCCTCCTCTTTCTTCTCATCGGAGAGGAGCTTGTTGATCTCGCGCACGAAGGTCTCCACCTCCGTGAACTTGTGATAAACCGAAGCGAAGCGGACATAAGCGACCTGGTCGAGATCGCGCAGACGATCCATGACCATCTGCCCGATCACTTTCGTCTCCACTTCCTTCTCCATGCTGTTGCTGAGCGTGCGCTCAATATCCTCCGCAATGGCTTCCACATCGCTGTAAGTAACCTTCGTCTTCTCGCAGGCCTTGAGCATGCCCTTGATGAGCTTGTTGCGATCGAAGCTCTCCCGGATGCCGTTGCTCTTGACGACGACAAGGAGGGAATTCTCGATCTTCTCAAAGGTCGTGAAGCGGCGATGGCACTTCTCACATTCCCTTCTCCGGCGGATGGCCAGTCCGTCCTCGACCGGGCGGGAATCCACGACCTTCGTATCTGCATTCTTACAATATGGACAGATCATTCTTCGTTCTCTCTCATTCCTTCATTCTTATTTCGCGACGCACGTCTCCATGACCTCATCCATGACTTCTTCATAAAGCATAGTATTATAGAGGTTGTTCTGCGTTGCATAAGCCTCGATGGACATGCCGGTCGCCTGCTCAAATTGATCCTTCGTATAACCGGCGGACTCGATCATATCTTCGACATATTCATTGTAATCCTTATCGGAAATGTGGATGTCGAGCTCCTGCGCCAACGCATAAAGGATCAGCTCCTGCGTCACCGTGTCCTTTGCCGTCTGCTTCGCCGCGGTCTTGTATTCGTCGAGGTCTACTCCGTAGTTGCTGTAAACATACTTCTCGAGATCCGTATCGCTCTGCTCCGCCAGCGCCTCCTGCTGACTGATCATGCTGTCATACGTCTCATCGACTTCCTTATCCGGGAGCTTCAGGACTTCCGCATTGTTGACGATCTGGCTGAAGACATCCTGCATCTCCGCCGATTCGGCCTGCGCCTCCTTGCTCTCCTGGAGCTGCTTGCGGACATTCTCTTCGTATTCTTCCTTCGAATCGAAGTCCGTATTCTGCTTGACGAATTCATCGTCGTACGTTGGCGTCTCCGTCTCGACAATGGCATCGATATGAATGGCAAAAGTCGCCGTCTTGCCGGCGAGCTCTTCATTGTTGGAATAATCCGCCGGGAAGGTTACCTGAATATCAAAATCCTCACCGACCTTATGTCCGACAATCTGCTCGGCAAATCCGTCAATGAAATTGCTGTTCCCGAGATCGAGTTCGTAATCCTCGGCCGAACCGCCGTCAAAGACCTTGCCGCCGATGGATCCTTCATAATCGATCTTAACCACATCGTCCGATTCGACCGTCCCTTCCTCCTTATCGACCGTCGAAGCGGCAGACTGAACGGCGGAATAAATATAATCCTCAACCTCTGCATCCGAGACCCTCGTCTCCACCTTGCTGTACGTCAGATCCTTATACTGACCCAGCTTGATGTATTCCGAGAGGTCGTAATTGTACTTATCCGGAACCTCGAGGCTGCTGCATCCGGTGAGCGCCGTCATCGAGAGAGCGAGGAAAAGTGCCGAAGCGGTCTTAAACATTTTCTTCTTCATCATGATAAACCTCTGTTATTCACCGAAATCGGTAATTCGTATCAACCATATTATTTTACCATATTGCAGCCCATGAAAAAAGGGAGGACCGTGTCCTCCCTTGCTTTTAACTTTTCCGGTGAAAGGCTTATCTCTTCCATGCCGGTCTGCGCTTACGCTTCTCCTCTTCGCGGCGGGCGATGGCGCGCTTTCTCTTGAGCTCTGCATTTCTCTCGAGAAGATACCACCAAATAATCGCTGCCGCTGTCACGATCAGCGCTCCACCGATTAATACGGGCATGTGAGACAGAACATAATCCATCTTAGTTTGCCTTCTTAGCCTTCTCGCAGAGTGCAGCGAAGCCTGCTGCATCATAGATAGCCATCTCGGACAGCATCTTACGGTTGATCTCGATACCGGACTTCTTGAGGCCGTTCATGAGCTTGCTGTAGCTGATGCCGTTTGCACGGGATGCTGCGTTGATACGAGCGATCCAGAGTCTTCTGTAATCTCTCTTCTTATTCTTACGGCCGATAAATGCCGAGCGAAGAGAACGCATAACTGCCGGGTTTGCAGCACGGAAGTTCTTGCTTCTCTGACCGTAGAAGCCCTTTGCCTGCTTCAGAATCTTCTTATGTCTCTTATGGGCTCCTACGCCCTTCTTAACTCTTGCCATTCTTGTACCTCCCTACTACTTCGCCAACGATCTCAGCATACGCTTAGCATCTGCACTCGAAAGAACCGTGGACTTACGAAGACCTCTCTTTCTCTTCGGGGTCTTCTTCGTCAGAATGTGGCTCTTATAAGCCTTGTTTCTCTTGAGCTTGCCGGATCCGGTCAGCTTCATTCTCTTGCTCGCACCTCTGTGCGACTTCATCTTATTCTTTGCCATGATGAAATCCTCCTGTTCATTCTTTAGTTACTTGTCCTTCTTTGGCGAAAGGAACATCGTAAGACTGCGTCCTTCGAACTTCGGCTTCTTGTCGATGACGCCGTATTCCGAAACAGCCTCTGCAAAGCGATTCATGACATCGAATCCCTTCTGCGTATAATCGCGCTCTCTTCCGCGGAAGCGAAGGCTGACCTTGATCTTGTCGCCTTCTTTTAAGAACTTACATGCTGTACTCGCCTTTACATTGATGTCGTGCTCCTCGATAAAGGTGCTCAGTCGAACCTCCTTGACCTGCATGGTCTTCTGATTCTTCTTCGCCATCTTCTCTTTCTTCTGCAGCTCGTAACGATACTTACCGAAGTCGAGGATCTTACATACCGGAGGCTCAGCGTTCGGAGAAACATTGACGAGATCGAGGTTCTTCTCCTCGGCCAGCTCCAATGCCTCTTTGATACCCATGATGCCGCGCATCTCTCCTGTTTCATCGATCACACGAACTTCTCTAGCACGAATATCACCGTTGATCTGCTGTTTGTCCTTGCTAATGGTTCTACCTCCGTGTATCAGATATCATAATAAAAAAGCGGATACAGAAGTATCCGCTCAAACAAGACGACCACAGTCGTTTCATTCATCTTGGTAACCGGGCAACGTGAGTCACGAGGTGAGAAGCGGATAACTTCTTCTTAGACCGTATTATTATATGAGATAGGTCTGCCTCTGTCAACTCTTATTTCGGAGAATTCCCGCACTTATTTTTCGCTCTCCCCTCACATTGAAGGAGGCGCCTCGGGCATGCTATGATTTTACAATAAAGGAATACCCCCGCACAGGAGTAGTACAACAGCCAATATTGTAAAGTCCATGTGATAGCTCCTTTCTAAAATTCTTTTTTGTTCATAATTGACAAGCTGATTTTCATTGAAATCAGTAACATCAACAATGCGATAATAATTGTAATAGCAAGAAAAACTCCCATACTTACAATTGGTAAATTGTCTAGCAGACTGATTAAATCAACTTTGAAAATAGCTTCTGCTCCTTTCACGATAACGATAGAAATTACTGCCAATGCACCAAAAGCACCAATCATAGCAATTCTTCCTTTATCGCCACCAAATTTAAGTTGAAAAGGAAGCATGATTGCTTGAACAACAATCATCATAGGTAAAATAATCAAAGAACTCTGCACTAAATCTGTAACAGGTAATATGTCTTTCGATACAGTTACAATTATTCCCAAAACAGTTGCTAAAATCCAAGCGATACACCCAAATAACAAACCCAGGGAATATTTTTCAATTACATAATTATTACGGGTAATAGGTAATGTGAACAAGAACGCATTTCCATTATCAAAATCATCATAACTGATTGTACTTACTGTAAACAGCGAGGCAATGAAACTCAGAAAACCAATAGGAAACACCATATCATCAGATAATATCATCATTCCAATTACAATCGCCAGAATGAGTAACAGAAAATTCTTCTGTAACATCATCAATTTAAAGTCTTTTACTAATAAACCTTTCATTGTTCTTTCCCCTTATCATCATAGTGATAACTTCATCTATTGTACCTTTTTCAATGGCGATCTTAGGATAATTCTCGATATAATACTGTTTCTGATTTGTCAGACAGCTATATCCATATGTTTCTTTTTTAGAACGCATGATAAACTGTTTATCCAGCTTGCCATATTGCTCTGCGTCTACTTTCAATAAGGCATAATCACTAAGAAGAACGTCCGTATCTTCATGTAAAATAATTCTTCCGTCATGTATCATATACAGATCGTCACATAATGACTCCAAATCACTAGATATGTGAGAACTAATTAAAATAGAGCGTTCTTCATCTTTTTCCAAAAATTCTCTCAACATTTCAAGTAATTCATCTCTTGCGATTACATCTAAGCCTGCTGTCGGTTCGTCCAGTATCAATAGCTTTGCATTGTGTGAGATAGCAACCAACACTTTTAGTTTTGCTTTCATTCCCGTTGAAAATTCTTTTATCTGTTTATTCATAGGCAGTTGAAATCTCTGTGCCTGTTCAATAAATAATGGCTTATCGAATTTTGAGTACATATTCTGCAATATAGGGATAATATCCTTGATTTTCAGATACCCGCTGAAACCAGAATCAGATAATACAACACCCAAATTTTCTTTATCTTTTACGGTGAAGTCTTTTATATCTTTCCCAAGGATTGTGATATTCCCGCCGTCCGTTGAAATCAAACCTAGTATTGCCTTAAATGTTGTGCTTTTTCCTGCTCCGTTTTGTCCAATCAAGCCTGTTACACAACCAGACATAAGTTCTAATGAACAATCAAGAGAAAAACTATCATAATGTTTTTTCAAGTGTTCTATTTTTAACATATATCAGCCCTCCAATATCAACTCGAATAAACTTTTTATATCTTCATCACTAATACCGCAACGTCTGCCTTTTTGGATAGCCTGCTCTAAATCGGCTTCCAACTCTTTTTTCTGTTCTTCCAAAAGAAGTTCTGTATTTATAGCCGCTACATAAGTGCCTTTGCCATGTACTGTAACTGTGAAACCCTCACTTTCCAAATTGTCGTAGGCTTTCTTTACTGTCAAAGCACTTATTTTTAGTTCCTTAGAAAGAGTACGGACAGACGGAAGATTGTCGTTTTCCTTTAGTTCACCATTGCGTATGAGCATTTTTATCTGGTCAACAATCTGTTCATAAATGGGAACCATTAGGGAAGTATTGATTATAATTTTCATTCTTATATCCTTCCTCCTTTTCTTGATAACAGTATGTAACAGTTATAAACTGTTGTCAAGTGTTATATGGTGTTTATAATAATGAAAGGAGTTTTCCATGATGAATCAAGATCGTCCCGCTGTCTTTCGTCCGTTTGACAGCGTCATCCTCGCTTCGCGCTCCCCGCGAAGAAGAGATATCCTGAGCGCCCACGGCGTCACCTTTACCGTCCATGCCTCCGATGCGCCGGAGGACCTCCCGGAGGGAATCCGGCCGGAGGAAGCCGTCACCCTTCTCGCCGAGCGAAAAGCTGCGGCTGCAGCTGCTCTTCCCGAGGTTCGAGAAATCCCGGGCAGTTCCCTTCTCCTTGCTTCGGATACCGTCGTCGCCCACGGCGGCGAGATTCTGGGGAAGCCGGCCGACCGGGAGGACGCCTTTCGCATGCTTCGAAGGATCCGAAACGACCGCCATATCGTCACCACCGGCGTCGCCCTGCTCTTCCTTCGGGACGGTGAAATCATCCGGCGGCACGCCTTCTCGGAGATCACCGAGGTCTTCGTCAAGGATTACAGCGATGAGGAGATCGCAGCATATATCGAAGCCGAGCCGCCGTTTGACAAGGCGGGTTCGTATGCGATTCAGGGACTCTTCGGGAAGTATATCGACCGCATCGAAGGCGATTATGAGAATGTCGTCGGCCTTCCGTATCAGCGCATCGTCAGGGAGCTCGAGCAGCTCGCTCTATAGAGTGCGGGCGAAGCGCGCTTTACCGCGAATACATCGCAGATTTACAAAATACATGTTCTCATGGTATAATTGAACGATTTCAGAGGATATATCATCCCCGATGAAGATTCTATAGAAAGATTAAGCATACCTATTATGACCAAGGATTTTATCAAAGAGGGACCGACCGTCACTATGTTCGTCCCGTATGACTGCAATAACTGCTGCCCGTTCTGTGTCAACAAGGAAGAGTACCGCGACACCTCCGGCTTCGACCTCGAGCGTTGCTACCGCGCACTCGACCTCATGGATGCGATTTATCCGCATAATGACATCGTCCTGACGGGCGGCGAACCGCTTGCCGACCTCGATGCGCTCGAGCGCATCCTGAATCACATCAAGCCGGGCCATCATGTCTACATCAACACGACGCTCCCGACGAACGAGGATCAGGATATCCACAAGGTGGCCGAGGTCCTGAACCGCAACAAGGATAAGATCAGCTGCGTCAACGTCTCGCGCCATCTGAAGCATTATGTCAAGGAATGCTCCGATGAGATTTTCGACCTCCTGGAGGTTCGCCACCGCATCAACTGCGTTGTCTTCCAGGATGCCAAGGATCCGGAGACGCGCGAGCGCCTGCTTCGCGTCCTGGAGCGCTTCGAAGGCCATGAGATTCAGCTTCGCGCCAATTATTCGAAGCTCACGCTCGACAACGTCTTTGACACCGAAGAGGACGACCTCTTCCACCTCATTTCCGATATTTGCGAATACAAGGGTGCGCTCGAGAAGGAGCTCTTCCGCACGGGATTCCTCTTCCGTTACAAGAACAGCCGCATCACGTACCACAAGACGCTTCCGTACAGCAAGATCGGAGGCCGCGTCGGCGATATCATCATTCGCCAGACCGGAGAGATTTACGATGATTGGAATGATTACGGCGAAGAGCTTCGCTTGAACGAGCTCACACTTGCCTGATATTTAACGCCCGTCTTATATGAAACGGGCGTAATTTTATAAGTGCCTGTGAACATATGTTCACTGCCGACCGCCGCCCGCCGCTCTCGGCGGATCATGGAGGAAACCGATGAAGAAGACCGAACAAAGACAGATGGAGGTTCTCCGTTTCATGATGGAGACCATTCAGAGGAAAGGCTTCCCGCCGACGGTGCGAGAGATTGCGAACGCACTCGGGATTCGTTCGACCTCGACAGTCCACAGCGACATCAAGGAATTAAGCGCGAAAGGGTACCTTCGCAAGGATCCGAGCAAGCCGCGCGCCATCGTCCTGACCGATGCCGGCGCCGAAGCTGCCGGCATCCGCGAGTCGGCAGATGGAGCTGCTGAGGAAGCGAGCCGCGAGGAGGCCATACCGGAGCCGCTGACCGACTACGAGATGGTCGAGCTCCCGCTCATCGGCCGCGTAGCCGCCGGAACGCCGATTCTCTCCCAGGAGAATATCGAGGAATATATCGCCTTCCCGTCCCGCTTTATCGGGCACGGCAATCACTTTCTCCTGGTCGTTCACGGATCCAGCATGATCAATGCCGGCATTCAGGACGGCGATTATCTCATCGTCCAAGAAGAGCATGAAGCGCACAACGGCGACATCGTCGTCGCAATGATTCCGGGCGATTATGATTATGAATCCACCGTTAAGCGCTTTTACCGCGAAGAGGATCATATCCGTCTCCAGCCGGAGAACGACTCAATGGATCCGATCCTCGTCGACGACTGTCAGATCGTCGGCAAGGTCAAAGGCGTCTTCCGTTATTTTTCTTAATTAAATAAGAGGAGGTTCCCCACATGCCTGAGAATTCTTCGACGCACCTGCAGGAAGGCATCACCGATGCCCTCACCCTCGGCTGGCCGAAAACCATTCTTCTCGGCCTTCAGCACACCTTCGCCATGTTCGGCGCGACGGTCCTGGTCCCGCTTCTCACGGGACTCAGCATCCAGACGACGCTGCTCATGGCCGGACTCGGTACATTGCTCTTTCATCTCATCACGAAGGGCAAGGTTCCTGCCTTTCTCGGTTCCTCCTTTGCATTCCTCGGCGGTTATGCCGCCGTCGCCCCGATGCTCCCGGACGGAAGCCCGAACGAAGAGATGCTCCCCTATGCCTGCGGCGGCGTCATCTTTGCCGGACTTCTCTATATCGTCCTCGCCGGGCTGATCAAGGTCTTCACGATCGAGAAGGTCATGCACTTCTTCCCTCCGGTCGTCACGGGTCCTATCATCATCTCCATCGGACTCATCCTCGCCCCGTCGGCCATCGAGAATGCCAAGACCGATTGGGTCCTCGCACTCATCGCGCTGGCAGCCATCATCTTCTTCAACATGTGGGGCCGCGGCATGGCCAAGATCGTCCCGATCATCCTGGGCGTTCTCATCGCTTATATCGCCGCCCTCCTGATGGGCAAGATCGACTTCTCCGGTATCGGTGCCGAAGCGGCCGTCGCCCTTCCGCCGATCACCCTCGCGAAATTCGACATCAGCGCCATCATCACCATCATGCCGATCGCACTCGCTACCATGATGGAGCACATCGGCGATATCTCCGCCATCGGCGCCACGACCGGTCATAATTACATCGCGAACCCGGGACTCCACCGCACCCTGCTCGGCGACGGACTCGCAACCTGCCTCGCCGCCATCTTCGGCGGACCGGCCAATACCACCTACGGCGAGAATACCGGCGTCCTGGCGCTGACCAAGGTCTACGATCCGCGTGTCATCCGCATCGCCGCCTGCTTCGCCATCCTCCTGAGCTTCATCCCGAAGTTCGCTTATATCATCGAAACCATCCCGAGCGCCATCATCGGCGGCGTCTCCCTCATCCTCTACGGCATGATCTCCGCCGTCGGCATCCGCAACCTCGTCGAGAACCATGTCAACTTCAAGAACACGCGGAATACCATCATCGCGGCGCTCATCCTCGTCTCGGCACTTGGCTTCAACGAGATCGGCGGCATCACCTTCACCGTCGCCGGCACGGACATCAACCTCTCGGGCCTGGCCATCGCTGCCATCGTCGGCATCGTCGCCAATGCAATTCTCCCGAACAAGGATTATGAATTCGAAGAAGAAGGCGAAGAGGAGAAATTCCAGACCTACAAGCCGTATATCGATTGATCGCATTCAGTCAACAAAAAGCACCGCTCCGTCCTCGTGACGGAGCGGTTTTTGCATGAAAAAAGCCGTGCCACTGCGTGCACGGCTGCTTCTTATGAACTTGACGGCGGCGTATCAGACAATGACGGTGACGCCGTAGGTCATGGTTGAGACGATGATGCCTGCGATGATGACGCCGAGGCCGATGGACGGCAGGGCGCTGCGAAGGCGGAGGTTCATGACAGTCGCGACGAGCGCGCCGGTCCATGCGCCGGTACCCGGCAGCGGAATGGCGACGAGAATCATGAGTCCGATGAATTCATAACGGAGGACGACCTCCTTGTTCTTCTCGGCCTTGGCCTCCATCTTGGATACGAATCGCTCCAGTCCGGCGCTCTTCGTGCGGAGCCATTCGAAGACACGGCGCGTGAAGAGGATGAGGATCGGGATCGGAATCATATTGCCGATAATTGCCAGAATTGTCGCATGGACGACGGAAAGGTCGGCAACGCCGACGCCGTACGGAATAGCGCCTCGAAGCTCGATGACCGGAACCATGGCCATCAACATTGTCATTAAACTGCCGCTCATATATTTCTCCTATTCCAAATATTTCGGATATCATTCGCACAGTGATAACGTGATATTTCAACTGACATTTAAATATGATAACATAGATTACGGAGGTGATAAAGAATGAAAGATAAAAATGCATGGAACAGCTACAGCGAGACGGAGCGCAAGGCGCTCGAGAAGCTGAGCAAGGATTATATTGATTTTATTTCGAAGGGCAAGACGGAGCGCGAGTGCACGGATCTTCTTGTCGCCATGGCGAAGGAGAACGGCTACCGCGATCTCGCCGATATCATTGCAAGCGGTGAAACGCTTAAGGCCGGGGACAAGGTCTATGCAGTTCAGATGAACAAGTGCATTGCCATGTTCCACCTCGGCGAGGATCTCGTAGAGAGGGGCATGAACATCCTCGGCGCGCACATCGATTCGCCGCGCCTCGATCTCAAGCAGAATCCACTCTATGAGAGCGACGAGCTCGCTTACTTCAATACGGCTTATTACGGCGGCATCAAGAAGTATCAATGGGTAACGATGCCTCTCGCGCTGCACGGCGTCATCGTCAAGAAGGACGGTAGCAAGGTGACAGTCAATATCGGTGAGAAGCCGGAGGATCCGGTCTTCTTCGTCTCGGATCTTCTCATCCACCTCGCCGGCGAGCAGATGGAGCGCAAGGCCTCCAAGGTCGTCGAGGGTGAGAAGCTGGACATCCTGATCGGCTCCGAGCCGCTCGATGAGGACACCGAGAAGGCGGTCAAGGCGAACGTCCTCGCCATCCTGAAGGACAAGTACGACATCGATGAGGATGATTTCTGGTCGGCGGAGATTGAAGCCGTTCCGGCAGGACGTGCCCGTGAAGCCGGCTTCGACCGTTCGCTCATCCTGGGTTACGGCCACGATGACCGCTGCTGCGCTTATACCTCGGCACTCGCCCTCTTCGATATCGAGACGCCGTCCCGCACGGCCTGCGGACTGTTCGTCGACAAGGAAGAGATCGGCAGCGTCGGCGCGACGAGCATGCAGTCCCACTTCTTCGAGGATACGGTTCGTGAGATCCTGAATCTCATGGGCCTCTATACGGAGCTCAACCTGACGCGCACGCTCCGTAACAGCCGCATGCTCTCCTCGGACGTCAGCGCGACGTACGATCCGCTCTACGCCGAGAGCTTCGACAAGGACAACGCCGCCTTCTTCGGACGCGGCATCGTCTTCAATAAGTATACGGGCGGCCGCGGCAAGAGCAGCTCAAACGATGCCAACGCCGAATATCTCGGCATGCTCCGCCGCATCTTCCATAAGCACGATGTCGCCTTCCAGTCGGCCGAGCTCGGCAAGGTCGATCTCGGCGGCGGCGGCACGATTGCTTATATCCTCTCGCTCTACGGCATGGACGTCGTCGACAGCGGCATTGCGGTTCTGAACATGCATGCCCCATGGGAGGCTATCAGCAAGTCCGACCTCTATGAGGCGTACAAGGGTTATTGCGCCTTCTTAATCGAAGCTTAATCCCTGTTTTCTTGATTAAAGCAGGAGCTTCCGCTCCGGCGGAGGCTCCTTTTTTATAAAGGAGTATGTATGATCTTCCCAACCTTCCCGAAGCCGGGCGATGTTCTCGGCATTGCGGCCCCGAGTGCCGGCGTCGGTCACAAGCTCGAATCCTTTAATGAATCCCTTGCGCGCCTTCGTGCACGCGGATATGAAATCGTCGAGACCGCGAGCGTCCGTAATGACAGCGACCGCTCGGCCTCTGCCGAAGTTCGCGGCAGGGAGTTCAGTGAACTCCTCGCCGATGACCGGGTGCGCGCCGTCCTCTCCGCTTCCGGCGGCGATTACAATATCGAGATGCTCCCGTATCTCGATGTCGATCCGCTCCTCCGGACGCCGAAATGGATCGCCGGTGCCAGCGACCCGACGAACATCCTCTATTATCTTACGACGACTTATGATGTGGCGACGCTCTACGGCTTCAATGCCGGAAGCTTCGACGGCGAGGTGCTCCATCCTTTCCAGGAGCGCGCTCTGGACATTCTCGGCGGCAACCTCGTGAAGCAGGAGTCGTTTGAATTCTGCGATTCCAATCGCGATTTCGACCTCCCTTCCTCTTACGATGCACCGGTCTCCTGGGATTTCTATCTTCCGAATGAAGAAGGAAGAAAAGCAGCGAATCAGCATCTTGATGTCTCCGGAAGACTCATCGGCGGCTGTATCGACTGCATTTCCAAGCTCATCGGAACGCCGTATGACGGGACGTCCCTCTTCGTGAACCGCTATGAGGATATCGTCTGGTATTTCGATAACTTCGCGATGAGCGCCTTCGATCTCTATCTGACGCTCGTCCAGATGAGTTATGCCGGATATTTCCGTCATGCCAAGGCCGTCCTCTTCGGGCGGACACTCTTCACGAAGGACAGCGACGAGGATTATACGTCTCTCATCGCCCGCGTCCTCAAGGTGCCTTTCCTCTGGAATGCGGATATCGGCCATGTCAAGCCGTGCTTCACGCTCATCAACGGAGCGATGGCTCATGTCATTCATGATGAGGGCAAGGGCAGCCTCACGATGGAACTCCGGTAATCGCACTCCGGTCCGTTTAAAGCAAAAGCGCAGCTCATATGAACTGCGCTTTTGTTATACTACGAAAGATAGCTACTCTCTGACCGATTACTTGCCGACCTCCATGTGGCGCTTGAAATTGCCAACGATGCTCTCGCCTTCCGCAATCGTGATGAAGGCCTTCGGATCCTGCTCCAGCGTGATGCTCTTGAGGCGGCGGACCTCATATTTCGATACGAGCGTCATGATGATGTGAACCTTATCACCGGTATAGACACCTTTGCCTTCCCATTGGGTGACGCCGCGGCGAAGATGCTTCGTCAAAAGCTCGCCGATGCCCTCCTCCTTCGTGATGATGACGACCTGCGTCTTGATGTTCTGCGCATGAAGACGGTCCATGAAGAGTGCACGGATGGTCGCATGAATGAAGGAATAGACGGCAATCTGGACATTGAAGAGGACGAGACAGAGACCGTAAACCAGGATGTTGACGACGTTATTGAGGCCGCCGACGCTGATATTCGGATGGGTCTTCGCAAGTCCGATGGCAATGATGTCCGTACCTCCGGTCGAACCGCCGCCGCGAAGGATGAAGCCCATGCCGATGCCTCCGATGCAGCCGGCGACGACACAGCAGGTCAGATAATCCGGGAAAAGCGGCTCCGTCGGAATCGGAATGAACATCATAACGAGCGAAGAGGCTCCGATGGAAACGAGGGTCTTAAAGGCAAACTGCTTGCCCGTCGTGCGATAAGCATAATAGAACAGCGGAATGTTCATGCAGAAATAAATCGCACCGGCCAGGTCTCCACCCGGGTAGATGTCGCCGAGCGTCGCACTGACGCCGTAACGGATGAGCTGCGCCAGTCCAAGCAGGCCGCCGTTATACATGCCCATCGGTGTAATCAGGATGTTGATTGCCAGGGCGTACAGCAAGTTGCCAAAAAGGATGCTGAGCCAGCTCGTGAGGCCGTGCCAATTGTCTTCGAATCGGTTGAGTATATTCATCATACTTCCTTTCTCTGATCGTTTTCTATTATAACGCCCTCGTTTTCTCTGTACACCGTTGAAGCTAAATTCTTTGAATACAATGATCGCATAGAATTCTTGTATGCAAGATTTGCCTCTCATTCCTGCTTCTACGCTCCTTCGCGTAAAAAGCCGCCTGTCGAATCATCGACAGGCGGCTTCTTTTAATATCTTTCTATTCTCTGTTTCCGCAAGAATTACTTATTACGAATCGTCGCCTGTGCTGCAGCCAGTCTGGCAATCGGCACGCGGAACGGCGAGCAGGAAACGTAATTGAGTCCGATACGGTGGCAGAAATCGATCGTCTTCGGATCTCCGCCGTGCTCACCGCAGACACCGAGCTTGATGTTCGGTCTCGTCTTCTTACCGTCTTCGACAGCCATTCTGACGAGCTTGCCGATGCCGCGCTGATCGAGCTGCTGGAACGGGTCGGCCTCAAGGATGCCCTTGTCGACGTACTCCTTGATGATGTTGCCCGTATCGTCACGGGAGAAGCCGAAGCCCATCTGCGTGAGGTCGTTCGTACCGAAGGAGAAGAACTCAGCCTCCTCAGCGATTTCGTCTGCCGTAAGAGCAGCTCTCGGAATCTCGATCATCGTGCCGACCATATAATCGAGACGCATGCCGGCTTTCTCGAAGCACTTCTCTGCCGTCTCGTCGATCGTCTTCTTGACGTCGCGGAGCTCCGTGACGTTGCCGACCAGCGGAACCATGATCTCCGGCTTGATCTTGACGCCCGTCTCCTTCGTGACGACGAGAGCGGCGTTGATGATAGCCTCCGTCTGCATCTCGGCGATTTCCGGATACGTGATGGCAAGGCGGCAGCCTCTGTGACCAAGCATCGGGTTGAACTCGTGGAGCTCGACCATCTTATCTCTGATCTTCTTCTCCGGAATGCCGAACTGATCCGAAAGCTCCTTGATATCCGCTTCCGTCTTCGGGAGGAACTCGTGAAGCGGCGGATCCAAGAGACGGATCGTAACCGGCTTACCTTCCATGACGCGATAGAGATCTTCGAAGTCGCCCTGCTGATACGGGAGAAGTCCGGCCAGAGCCTCTCTTCTCTCTTCCTCGTTATCTGCGAGGATCATGCGACGGATCTTCGGAATTCTCTCATCCTCGAAGAACATGTGCTCCGTACGGCAGAGACCGATGCCCTGTGCGCCAAACTCGAGTGCCTGCTTCGCATCTCTCGGGTTATCTGCATTCGTGCGAACATCGAGATCGCGAATCTCATCAGCCCACTTCATGATCGTGCCGAAGTCTCCGGAGAGCTCCGGTGCGACCGTCTTGATGGCCTGTGCATAGACATTGCCGTCCGAACCGTTGATGGAGATGAGATCACCGGCAACATACTTCTTGCCGCCGACCTCCATGTAGTGCTCATCCTCGTGAACATTGATAGCCGAGCAGCCGGCAACGCAACACTTACCCATGCCGCGAGCGACGACAGCTGCGTGCGAAGTCATACCGCCGCGAGCCGTAAGGATACCCTCTGCAGCGACCATGCCGGCGAGATCCTCCGGCGACGTCTCCTCACGGACGAGGATGACCTTGTGACCGTTTGCATAAGCCTCTGCTGCTTCATCGGCACTGAAGACGATCTCACCGCAGGCAGCACCCGGCGATGCCGGAAGTCCCTTCGCAACCGGCGTTGCTGCATTGAGCTCTGCCTGATCGAAGGTCGGGTGGAGAAGCTGATTGATCTGATCCGGCTCGATGCGCATGATAGCCGTATCCTTATCAATTCTGCCTTCCTCAACCATATCGACGGCAATCTTAACAGCAGCAGCTGCCGTTCTCTTGCCGTTACGCGTCTGGAGCATATAGAGCTTGCCGTCCTCGACGGTGAACTCCATGTCCTGCATATCCTTATAACGCTCCTCGAGAATGTGAGCAACGTCTTCGAACTTCTTGTAAACCTCCGGGAAAGTCTGCTCCATCTCAGCGATCGGCTGCGGCGTACGGATACCCGCAACGACGTCCTCTCCCTGTGCATTGACGAGGAACTCACCGAAGATCTTGTTCTCACCGTTTGCCGGGTTTCTCGTGAAGGCAACGCCCGTACCGGAGTTGTCTCCCGTATTGCCGAATACCATGGACTGAACGTTGACAGCCGTTCCGAGCGAGGACGAAATGTTGTTCAGCTTACGATAGAGAATAGCTCTGTCGTTGTTCCACGAACGGAAGACCGCACGGATCGCCTCGAGCAGCTGCTCCTTCGGATCCTGCGGGAACTCTCTTCCGAGCTCCTCCTTGACGAGCTTCTTATATCCCTCAATGATGACCTTGAGGTCCTCGGTCTTGAGATCGACATCGTACTCTGCGCCGACTTCCTTCTTGCGGCCGTCAAAGATTGCATCGAATTTCGCCTTCGGAATCTCCATGACGACATCGCCGAACATCTGGATGAAACGACGATAGCTGTCATAAGCGAAACGATCGTTTCCGGTCTTCTCTGCGAGACCCTTAACAGAAGCGTCGTTCAGTCCGAGGTTCAGGATGGTGTCCATCATGCCCGGCATCGAAACCGGAGCGCCGGAACGAACCGATACGAGAAGCGGATTCTCAATATCGCCGAAGGTCTTGCCCATGACCTGCTCGAGATCCTTCAGATGCTCGCTGATCTCTTCGATGATGGACTCGGAGAGCTCACCGCCCTTCTCGAGATAATCCTTGCAGGCTTCCGTCGTGATCGTGAATCCGAACGGAACCGGAAGTCCGATCTTCGTCATCTCGGCGAGGTTGGCGCCCTTGCCGCCAAGGAGATTTCTCATATCCTTGGAGCCTTCGTTGAATGAATAAACAAACTTTTCCATGGCAACTCACTCCTTTATTGATAAAAGTTAAAATTGCATACGAGATTCAATATATTCTCTAACGTCCGAAAGAGGCAGACGGACTTGCTCCATCGTATCTCTGTCGCGAACGGTGACACATTGATCCTCCGCAGTATCAAAATCGACACAGATGGAGAACGGAGTACCAATCTCATCTTCGCGGCGATAACGCTTGCCGATCGAACCGGCCGCATCGTACTCGACATTGAAGTACTTCGACAGCTCGTGATAAATCGGAAGAGCGACATCCTCCAGCTTCTTGGAGAGCGGAAGAACGGCAGCCGTATACGGTGCCAGAGCCGGGTGGAGGTGAAGGACGACGCGCGTATCCTCCTTGCCCTTGCCGTCGACGAGCGTCTCCTCATCATAAGCATCGATCAGGAAGGCCAGCGCCACACGATCGGCGCCGAGCGACGGCTCGATGCAGTACGGTACGTAGCGCTCATTCGTCGTAGGATCGAGATAGCTCATATCCTGGCCCGAATGCTCCTGATGGCGCATGAGGTCGAAATCCGTGCGGTCTGCGATGCCCCAGAGCTCGCCCCAGCCGAACGGGAAGAGATATTCCAGGTCGGAGGTCGCTTTGCTGTAATGCGAGAGCTCTTCCGGATCGTGGTCGCGGACGCGGATGTTCTCCATGTTCATGCCGAGACCCTTGAGGAAATCGATGGCATAATTCTTCCAATAATCGAACCACTCGAGATCGGTATCCGGCTTGCAGAAGAATTCCAGCTCCATCTGCTCGAATTCACGCGTACGGAAGGTAAAATTGCCCGGCGTGATTTCGTTTCGGAAGGACTTGCCAATCTGCGCAATGCCGAACGGAATCTTCTTGCGCGACGTGCGCTGGACGTTCTTGAAGTTGACGAAGATGCCCTGCGCCGTCTCCGGCCGGAGATAAATCTCCGACTTCGAATCCTCCGTAACACCCTGGAAGGTCTTGAACATCAGATTGAACTTGCGGATATCCGTGAAATGAGACTTGCCGCATTCCGGACATGGAACCTCATGCTCCTTAATGAAATCCTGGAGCTGTTCATCGGTCCATCCGTCGCAGCTCGTCTCCGTACCCTCATGCTCCTTGAGATAATCCTCGACGAGATTGTCCGCACGGAAACGCGAACGGCATTCCTTACAGTCAATCAGCGGATCCGAGAATCCTCCGACGTGGCCGGATGCAACCCAGGTCTCCGGGTTCATCAGGATGGCTGCGTCAATACCGACATTGTAGGGAGATTCCTGAACGAACTTCTTCCACCAAGCCTTCTTGACATTGTTCTTGAAGAGCACGCCGAGCGGACCGTAATCCCACGTGTTCGCAAGACCGCCGTAGATTTCAGATCCCGGGAAGATGTATCCGCGGTTCTTAGCCAGTGCCGTGATCTTCTCCATCGTCACCGTGCGTGCCTGCTCCTGCTTCTTTTCATCACTCATGAATGAATTATTCTCCTTTAATTATTAAAAGCAGCGCCGCCAAACGTCAGATCGTCGGCGACGCGGCGCTTTTTCATATTATTGATCCTTCTCGGCCTCGGACGTCTCCTTCTCCGCCTCCTCGGCCTCATCCATCAAATCATCGATGTCATCGACATCCTCATAACCGAGGTCCTCGAAGTCGCCGAAGTAATCATCATCCTTGTCATTCTTGCGAATGCGGCTCTTGAGATTGTCAAGGACATCCTGGCCCTTCTCCTTGAGGTCGTCAAAATCGATGTCCCGGGAGCGATCCTTGAGGTCGTCGAACGTCTCCTTGCCCTTCTCGAAGGCCATCTGTCCCTTGTCGTAAATATCATTATAAAGATCGCTCTCGCGGACCTTCTGAATGGTCTCGTTGCCGGCTTCCTTGGCGCGGTTGTACTGCGTCTTGACCTTGCCGTTAATGTCCGTGGTCTCTCCCTTATCATTGATAAATTCGACGTCGCAATCGAAGCCGATGGCGGCGATGACACTCAAGATGGCTCCCCACGGAGCGACGACGGTGCCGAGAATGCCGATGGTGAGCGGCAGATTCAGGAAGACCTCTCCGCGTCTCTTGATGATGATGCGGGACATGTTGCCCTTCTTGATCGTGCTCTTGATGGCGCTGAGAATAGCATCAACACGGGCATCCGTAGCTCCGGCCTTCGTCTGTTCCTCTTCCTTCTTCTCTTCGAGATCGATGATGGCATCGATGACGCTGCCGTCCGCAGCTTCGAGAGCTTCCTTCGCTTCCTTGTAGCTGACGCCGGCTCTCTCCTTGACCAGTTCGATCTTCTCTAATGTAATCTCCATCTTAAACCTCCTGCCCTTTCATCTAAGGGCGATATCCGATTACTTATTCTACAAACGGAGCTCCCCGCGGAGCACGTTCGTATCTAAATAATATTCCGCATATACGTTCAAAATCTCGCGAATCACTGCCGCCCGTTCCGGACGGAGCTGCAGATTCTCGAAGGTATGAAGCGGTTCTTTTAAGAAGAACTGTAACACTTCTACAATATCAAAATCGGGTTCAAAATTCAATGCTTCGGCATCGCGCTTTGTGGATCTGTGCAAATTGCTCGCATGGTTTTGTTTGATTTTACGAGAGATCCCGCATTCCTCGGCACAAGAACGGCATAAGACACCGCCGGCCGTCACGGAGAAAAACGGAGGGAAGCCGCTCTCCTTTCGCATGACCTCCGCCTCCTTGCCGCAGTTCACGCAGTGGCGCATCTCCGGCAGGATACCCTGGAAGGAGAAGGTCTTGACGACAAAGGCCCAGAGCAGGGTCTCATAACCGCCCTTCGAACGAACCAGAGAGCGCAGGAAGTCGACGGTGAGTTCGAAGAGCCTCGGTTTTCGTTCCTCCTCCAAGAGAATCGCATCGAGAAACTCGAGGAATTTGGAGGCGATAAGGAATCGGTCGAGATCTTCACCGATAGAATAAAAGCTCTCCTTCACATCGGCATGGTTGATATTATAGCTGCCGCGTCCCTTGAACAGCTGATATTCGGCATAGGTGAAGGGGCGAAGTGCCAGCGCCGAACGGCCCTTGCCTCGCTCATTCATGCTCGTTCCCGCCGAGATCTTCCCGTAATTTCTCGTGAAGAGCGTAATCATACGGCGGTTTCCGGCAATCTTGTGCTGACGTAAGACGATCCCGTCACTCGAAATCAACATGGTTATTCGTCCTTATAACCGAGGCTTCGAATCATGCGCTCATCATCGCGCCAATGCTCGCGAACCTTGACAAAGAGCTCCAGGTAGACCTTCGTGCCCAGCAGCTCTTCGATCTCTTCGCGAGCGGCTTTGCCGATGCCCTTGAGCTTGCGACCGCCCTTGCCGATGATGATGCCCTTATGCGACGGTCTCTCGCAGTAGATGACGGCGCCGATACGAACGAGCCTCTCCGTCTCCTGATAGGATTCGATCTCGACAGCTACGCCGTGCGGAACCTCCTGATCCAGATAGAGAAGCAGCTTCTCGCGGATGATCTCGCTGACGAGGAAACGGACCGGGTCATTCGTCGCCTGGTCGGCCGGATAATACATCGGACCCTCCGTCATGTACCCCTTCAAGGTCTTCATGAGCTCGGTGACATTGAGATCCTTCTTCGCCGAGATGCCGTAAATCTCATCGAAAAGTCCTTCTTCTTCGTAGATCTTGTACAGTGCCGCAAAGTCCTCCGGCTTCACGAGGTCGGTCTTGTTGATAGCGCAGACCTTCGGGGTCTTCACCTCGCGGAGGATGTCGAGCAGCTTGCGGTCGCCCTTACCGAATTCCTTCGTTCCGTCGACGAGGAGAAGGACGACATCCACACCGCCGCAGGTGTTGATGGCCGTCTCATTAATGGCTTCGCCGAGGCGATTCTTCGGGCGATGAATGCCCGGGGTGTCGAGAAAGATCATCTGAACGCCGCTGCCGCCGTCCGCTTCGAGGTCTGTGAAAATGCCCGTGATGCGGTTGCGCGTCGTCTGCGGTTTATCCGAAGTGATCGCGATCTTTTCTCCCAAGATACAATTAAGCAGCGTGGACTTGCCTGCATTCGGACGTCCGACGATGCCGATAAAACCTGATTTCATAGATAGATATACTCCTTTAACTTGCGCTGGTTAAAACGGAGACGGAAGCAGCTCCGTCAGACGGTAGTGCTCTGTTTCTTCCGCATGGGTCGACGGGTCCTTGCCCGCGACGATGATGTAGAGGTCCGGTGCGAATTCCGAGAAAACCTGACGGCAGATACCGCAAGGGACCGGTGCTTTGCCGTCCGCCGTAATCGCGAGGGCAATGAAGCGATGCGCACCGTCCGATACCGCCTTCGCGAGCGCCGTACGTTCCGCACAGATCGTCGCGCCGTACGAAGCATTCTCGATGTTGACGCCGATATAGACCTTGCCGTTTCCTGCGAGAAGTGCCGCACCGACCGCATAACCGGAATACGGGGCATACGCCTTGCTCATCGCATGACGTGCGATGCCGAGAAGGTCCTCCTCCCGGACGGTTCCGCGGTCGTGGCCGAGCCCGAGCGACCAGAGGATAGTCTCCTCATGATCTCTCATACGCTTCTTGTCAGCCTCCTCCATATGATCGTAACCGAGAAGGTGAAGAAGACTGTGGACGAGGAGATAGATCGTCTCTCGCTCCACCGTCGTACCGTATTCTCTCGCCTGCTCAATGGTCTTCTCATAGCAGATGACAACATCGCCCAGCGGAAGCAGGCGGTCCTCTTCTTCCACTTCGTCCAAGGCATCCGATAATTCCTCGAGATCGCTGTACTGCGGGAAGGAAAGCACATCGGTGACCTTATCCACGCCGCGATAATCGCGGTTCAGCTCGCGAATCTCGTCCTTCGTCACACTCGTCAGGCTGATAAGAATCGGAAGCTCACGGACCTCCTTCTTCGCCTCCTCATCGAGCTGCCCGTAGAGCTCCCAGGCGAGTACGGTTCGCGCCGCTTCTTCCATCGATTCCTTCCAGGCCTCCGGAATTTCACCGCGGCCGGTCTCCGGTTCGAAATATTGAATCTTCATGGTAGCCTCCCGAGATCAATTCTTCTGCTTGAGGTTCTTTCGATTCCCGTCCTTCATGCGTCCGTCGGCCTTCGCCTGACGGGCATTTCGTTCCTTCTCTTCAAAATCGCTGTACGCCTTGATGATTCTCTTGACCAGGTCATGGCGCACGACGTCGACATCGGAGAGATAGCTGAAAGCGATGCCTTCAACATCCTTGAGCACGCGCTGCGCCGCGAGAAGGCCGGAGCCCGCCCCGCGCGGAAGGTCGATCTGCGTGATATCGCCGGTCACGACGACCTTCGATCCAAAGCCCATACGCGTGAGGAACATCTTCATCTGCTCCTGCGTCGTATTCTGAGCTTCGTCCAAGATGATGAACGAACGGTCCAGCGTCCGTCCGCGCATATAAGCGAGCGGGACGACCTCGATCGCACCCTTCTCCTTAAGGCGCGCGGAGGTCTCCGGCCCCATAATCTCGAACAGCGCATCATAGAGCGGCCTCAGGTAGGGATCGACCTTCTCCTGAAGATCGCCCGGGAGGAAGCCGAGGCTCTCTCCGGCCTCAACAGCCGGTCTGGCCAGGATGATCTTCTCTACTTCCTTATTCTTAAAAGCCGTCACCGCCATCGCGCAGGCGAGGTACGTCTTGCCGGTACCGGCCGGTCCGATGCCGAAGACCATATCGTTATTTCGGATCTTATCGATATATTCCTTCTGTCCGGCCGTCTTGACGCGGAGCGGCTTCCCTCGGTGCGTATAGCAGATGATGTCACCGGCCGCGGCCGGCTCATCGAAGACGCGTCCCTCTTCTGCCATATCGATAAGATATCCCACCTTATGGCTGTCCAGCATGCCGTTCACGCGAAGCGACTCCGCCATGCGGTTCAAAAGCTCGGCCGCCCGCTCACGGTCCGCTCCCCGAATGAGAAGGGATTCGCCGCGCTGAATGATGACCGTCTTGGTCGCCTGCTCCACGCGCTTGATATTCGCGTCCAAGGTGCCGAAGAGCTCGCTGCTGTCGAGATCCTCCGGAATGTTCCAATAGAGAAGTTCGTTCGATTGATTCATAGACCCTTCCTTAAATACAACAAGATAAGTTTATTATATGCCATTTCCCTGCCTTTTACAAAGAAAAAGCAGGACCCACAGGTCCTGCTTTGCGACAGTATTATCATGCTTTTATTTGCTCAAATATTCTTTGACCAGTTTCGAAACAAGGGAACCGTCGGCCTTACCCTTGAGCTCCGCCATGGCGGCATGCATCAGGGTGCCCATGTTCTTCATGGTCCGCTCGATTCCGTTATCCTCGGCGATCTTCTGAACGGCTTCGCGGATCGCGTCTTCCGACATCTCCTCCGGCAGATAGCGCTGCAGAATCTCGATTTCCTTATGATAACTGTCCAGCAAGTCTTGCCTTCCCGCCTTCTCGAAGTCGGCAAGCGCATCCTTGCGCATCTTGAGCTGCTTCTTGATGATCGAAACGATATCTGCATCATCCTCGAGAACAACGCGCTGATCGACCTCGTATTGCTTAATGGCAGCTCGAACGAGATTGACTGTCTCTTTGGTCGTGATATCGTGTTCTTTCATCGCCTTCTTATAATCGTTAAGAAGCTGTTCCTTCAAGCTCACGTCACTCACCCCTCTCACAGACTAGTACTTTCTTGCCTTCTTTCTGGCAGCCTCAGACTTCTTCTTACGCTTAACGCTTGGCTTCTCGTAGTGCTCACGCTTGCGGAGCTCCGACATGACGCCGTCACGAGCGCAGGATCTCTTAAATCTCTTAAGAGCGCTCTCAAGGCTCTCGTTCTCTCTAACGGTAACCTGTGCCATATTCTGATTCACCTCCTGCCATTACAGAATGTTGTTATGGAACAGACTCGTCATAACAAACCGATTATATCATCAAAGAATTAGCAAGACAAGAATAAATTATCGATGATATCGCTTGCCATCATGCGCCGCTGTGCATCTTCGTCCGGTGCTCCCACTTCCCCGGCGCGTCCGTGGAGGAGGACGCCGTAGAGAAGCGCATTCGTGAGATTCGCTCCCTGTGCCATGAGCGACGTGATGATACCGGTCAAAACATCGCCGGAGCCCGCCGTCGCCAGGCCAGAATTGCCAAGCGTGCTGAGCGTCAGCTTGACATCCCTTTCGCGCGGCAAGGCGATCAGTGACGTATCCGACTTGCAGACCAAGCTCACATGATACTCCTTCGCGAACTGCGAAACGAGCTGCAGACGATCCTCGCTCATCGTGCGAACATCCGTATGGCAGAGCGCCGCCATCTCCTTAAGATGCGGTGTCAAGACACATGGACAGCTCCGGTGCTTGAGGAGATTCAAATGCTCGGCGAGCAGATGAAGCGCCCCTGCATCGAGAACGGCCGGCGTGTTCGATTCGAGCACATTCCGAAGGAAGATGAGTCCCATGCGGTCCTCCGAAAGCCCCGGACCGATGCAAACGGCATCGACCGTGCGAAGGAATTTCAGAAGCAAAGATCCCGCCCGTTCCTCTCCGTACGGAACAACGACCGCTTCCGGTACGGCGATATTAAAGTATCCGACATATTCCTTCGGACAGAAGACGCGCACCAAGCCGCAGCCGGACCGATAAGCCGCCTTCGCCGCCAGCATGCTCGCCCCGAGCATCGCCTGCGGAGAGATGATGATTCCGACCTTGCCGAACGTCCCCTTGTGCGAGACGGCAGGACGCGGCGGAAGCGACTTCGCTTTCGTAGCACGGAAGAAATCGAGATCCGCGAGAAGAATGCGGTCCTCCGCCTTCCGATAGACCTCGGCATCAAAGCCGAGCGAAACGAAGACGATCTCACCGCTGACCGTACGGCCCTCGCCGAGATAGCATCCCACCTTCGGGCTGCCGAAGGTCACCGTCAAATCGGCATGAAACGCCTCGCCGAGGATCCTTCCTGTCGACGCATCGAGCCCGCTCGGAAGGTCGACCGCAATGCGGTATGCCTTCTTCTGATTCACCGTGCGAAGCAGGTCCGCCTGCTTCTCCCGAATCGGACGCGAGAGACCGGTCCCGAACATCGCATCGACGATGACATCATAGCTGCGCTCCGGAATTTCCTTGCTCGAGGCGTCATCGAGGAAATGCAGCTTGTGTCTCGGAAACTCACTCCGAAGCTTCTTATATTGCTTGCGAAACTCTTCGCTGAACTTGCCGCGGCTTCCCGTCACGAGAATCGTCACGGCATATCCGTCCTCCAGAAGGAAACGAGCCGCCGCAATCGCATCTCCGCCGTTATTCCCTCCTCCCGCAAGGAAGAGAAGGCGCGTCCCGCGGTCCGTAAAGCGCTTACGAATCTCCTTCCGAAGACCCATTGCCGCGCGCTCCATCATCGTCTCCGCGCTGATGCCCTTGGCCATCATATGCTTCTCACATTGTCTCATTCCGTAAGCAGTCAAAAGATACATACGGCTCACCTCTTTATAATAAAATTTCACATACCGAAATACTATTTACAAATCGTATGTAATATTATACATTAAGCGCGACACTCTTCTGTGATAAGCACGAAAACTTCCGCAAAAAAAGATGCCTCCCGGAAGGGAGGCATCTTTGCTCTTAAATGTCGTAGCGGTGCGAAGAATTGGTCAAATGAATGCTCATCGCATCATGCGCATCCTTTTCATTGCCGCTGATAATCGCTCCGTAGATCTTCTGGTGCTCTTCAAAGACCGCCCGCAGCTGGTCGATGGTGACCATACCCGTTCCGCTGACACGGCGGAGGAAGTTGCGAATGGTCGAAATCATGGAGAGAATAATCTGATTGCCGGAGCAATCCGCAATGCAGGTATGGAATTCGATATCGGCATTCAGCGCCTCCTGAAGCGCCTGCTGCGGATTGTCATTCCCCTCGTTCTCGCGGAACGTCTTCTGCATCCGGTAATAGATCTCCGTCAGTCGGTCAATCTTGCTCTTATCCGTACAGGTGCATGCCAGCGAAGCCGCCTTGCACTCGAGGATATTTCGAACCTCCAGAATGCTCTCGACCTGCTCCCCGTCAAGGAAGAGCGACCACGACAGCGGAACCGAGAAGAAATTGGACTCCCGGCTCGTGATATAGGTACCCTGGCCGAGGCGAATATCGATCATGCCGAGAACGTCGAGTACCTTGAGAGCCTCGCGGACGGCCGAACGGCCGACGCCGAGCTTTTTCGCGAGCTCGCGGTCCGATTCGATCTGATCCCCGCGGTGAAGGCGCCCCTCCAGAATCTCGTCGGCGAAATACATCGTCAGGCGGTTGACCAGCTGACTGATATTTCCCTTCTTCTCGTTCTTCTTGAAGAGGCATTCATTGTCGCGATGCGTCGCCAGATAATTCTCGAGCACATTCAGGAATTCCTGCTGCTCCAGCGAGAACATCATGCTGTCCAGCTGCAGTTTCATGCATACGGCCGCAATGATCTCGTTCACGCGCTCGCCGCCGCGGGATTCCAGATTCGAGAGCGTCGCCACACTCATGGCCGGCTTCCCGTCCGGACCCTGAAGGAAGTATTCCAGGAACTCCTTCTGCGTCATCTTGAGAGCTCTTCGAAGCTGACGAATATTGTCTTTCTTATACGCCGAGTTATACTTTCCGTCTACCATAGTTATCTATTCCTGTTTTGTGAAAAAGGCGCAGCGACCGCTATCGCCGCGCCCCTTTGAAATGACTTAGCGATACGAATTACTCGTTGAGCAGCTTGACGATGAGATCCGTCATCAGGGACGAAGCCTTCGCCAGATCGCTGTACTTGCTGAACTCGACCGGAGCATGGCTTCTGCCGTCCTTGCTGGAGACGAAGAGCATGACCGTCGGGAGAACCTGACCGATTTCGAGCGAGTCGTGGCCGGCTCCGCTCGGAAGGCGCATGTACGAATAATCCTTCGCCTTGCAGGACTCCTCGAGGATGTCGAGCATACCCTCGTCGAGAGCAACCGGCTCGATGACGAGCTTCGTGTCGATCTCGTACGAACCGCCCATCGCCTTACACTCTCTGTCGAGAGCCGCACGGATGCGGTTTGCGATATCCGAGATGTTGTCATTGTTCATCGAACGGATGTCGACCGTGAACTCGACCTGCTCGGCAACGATATTCATGCCGCCCGGCTGAACCTTGATAAGACCGACCGTAGCAACGGTGCCGTCCGCCTTCTCTCTTGCCCAGTCGGCAATCTTCGAGATGACCTTCGTCGAAGCATCGACAGCGTCCATTCTCATATCCATCGGCGTCGTTCCGGCGTGGTCGGCTCTGCCGTGAACCGTGACCATGTAACGCTGAATACCGACAATACCCGTGACGAGACCGATCTCGATATTCTTCTGATCCAGAACCGGGCCCTGCTCGATGTGAGCCTCGATGAAGTGACCGATCGAACCCGGAGCCCATGCAGCATCGCCGATCTTCTCCGGATCCAGGCCGTAGCCTCTCATCGCTTCCTCGATCGAAACACCGTCGACGTCCTTGAAGTTCTTCGTGTACTCATAATCACGATGGCCGAGCATCGCACCGGAACCGAAATAACCCGTTCCGAAACGCATACCCTCTTCATCGTTGAATCCGACAACGACGAGATCTCTCTTGTGCTCGATGCCGAGATCGATGACCTGACGAGCGACCTCGAGCGAGCAGACAACGCCGCCGATACCGTCGAAGTTGCCGCCGTGAATGACCGAATCGTAGTGCGAACCCGTCATGACGCACGGAAGCGACGGATCCGTTCCGTGAAGAATACCGAAGACGTTGCCT
The DNA here is from genome assembly GCA_949286985.1 of uncultured Eubacteriales bacterium. Lineage (GTDB taxonomy): Bacteria > Bacillota > Clostridia > Peptostreptococcales > Anaerovoracaceae > Mogibacterium. The sequence continues at coordinate 10,310 of CASEEM010000030.1, read as the reverse complement.
GCAGCATCCTCATGTACATCAAGACCGATCTTCTCCATCTCTGCGCGGAGATAATCGACAGCCTCGCGAGCTTCCTTCGTGAAAGGAAGACGCGTGCAGCCCTCTCCCGGCGTAGCGGTGAATTTCTTCAGATACTCAAGATCCTGAGCAATATTACCGGTCATCTTTTCAATATCCATCCCTTATTCCTCCTAATGTGAAATCATAATATTTAATAGAACGGGAAAATCCCGGAGAGAAGCTCCGACGCAGAAGCTTCTCTCCCGGAACTACTTCCTGTCGATGAAAAACACCTTGATCGGCGAGATCAGCATGGCAATCATGATGGCAATAAAGCCGGCGTTCGCCAACCCCTCACTGCCGTTATTCATGCCGAAAAGGATCATACCGAATCCAAGCATAGTGATAATAAACGCAATTGTCAATGCGCCTGCCTGTGTACTCCAAAAGCTGTTCTTTTTCATGCGGCAACCTCCTTATGCAATGACCAGAATGCCGAACAGCACCAGTCCGATGGCGATCGCTGCCGGCATCGTCAGGAGAAGCATGGTCTTGAGAACTTCGCCTTCCTTGCCGAGGATGCCCGCCGTCGTCGTACCGAGGATGATCTTGCTCGGGCTGACGGCCGCACCGATGGCGCCGCCCGCCGTCTGCGCGCCGAGGATCGGCGGCGCATTCACGCCGAGAAGCTGAGCCGTCGATGCCTGGAAGTCACCGAACAGAATATTGGAACTCAGGTTGCTGCCCGTCATGAACGTTCCGAGAAGTCCGATAAACGGAGCCAGGATGAGATACTTGTTGCCGAGTACGGCAGCAATGCCCTGTGCCATGACGACCGTCTGACCCGTACCGCCCATGATCTTGGACATGATGACCAAACCGACAACGGCCATGCCCGAAGGCATCGTCATCTGAATCGACTTCGCAAAGGCCGTCTTCGTTCCGCCCTGCGGGATCCAGCCGTGCGACTTGTAATAGATGAGTCCGATAACAGCTGCAATCAGCAGGAACATGCTTGCATGCGTGAACGGCGCAAAAGGCGAATAATTCGTCGATGCCTCATTGACAATACCGTAAGCCGTCGACGTTTCCGGGAAAGAGAATCCGATGGTGAACTGTCCGAGGAAATTCGTGATCGGCTTCACCGTAAGAACGATGATGGTGAGCACGGAAAGAAGGAAATACGGAACAAAGGCCTGAACCAGCGTCATGTCGCGCGGATAATCCTCTTCCGCCGCGCCTTCTTCGCCGCGAATCATGATGGACGAATCCTTGATGCTCCACTCCTCGCGGTACATCTTCATTCTGCCGAGCAGAAGGAGGACGACCAGCGAAATAACAGCCGGAATGAAGTTCGAGAGCGTCGTATTGACCTGGCTGAGGACCAGCTCGCCGCCGCCCTGGATGATCGTCATGATCAGAACGGCCGGAAGGCCTTTTCTTATAGCCTCACCCTTGCCGTAGAACCAGCAGATGATGAGACCCGTGAAGAGATCCCAGACGAGCAGGATGGCTGCCGCCCAAAGAGCAGCAAGATAATAATCCGGCGTACCGACCGAAAGTCCTGCGGTCGAAGCCAGCGCATCCCATGCCGCACCGAGCGTTCCGAAGGTATTACCCCAGGCCTGGCCGAGCAGCGGAATGATGACCGCATACATCGGACGAACCCCGATACCCATGAGGAGCGGAGCACCGACAGCGACCGGAACACCGAAGCCCGTAATTCCCTGAAGGAAGCTCTCGAAGATCCATCCCATGGCCAGAACGAGCAGGAGCTCATTCGGAAGGAGCTTACTCATGCCGTTCTTGATGACCTGGAAGGCCTTGGCCTGATCGCCGACCTGATAGAGAAGGATCGCCGTCCAGATGATCAGGAGAATCGGAATGGCCGTCCAGACGCCCTTTGCCGCCTCTCCCGCAATGAGATAAAGATCTCCCTTATAAACTGTCATTCCCGTGATCAACGTGATGATCAAAGCGACCGGCGCCGCTTCGGTAGCACCCCATTGAAATTTGATCATTAAAAGGATCAACGCCAAGATCGGAAGCACAGCCATGAACCATGTGAAAAATGTTACTTCTAATTCCATGATCAGCCTTTCTATGCGTTTAACTGTTTATGCTTTTATGCTTTGATGCTCTTATGCGTGGATAACCGTACCGGTCTCCCCGTTAATACCTTCCTTCGCCTTCTCGAGGAGCGTGATGAGCGCATTGCGTCCCTCACCCGACTCTGCGAAGCGGATGGCTGCTTCAACCTTCGGAAGCATCGAGCCCTTCGCGAACTGCTCTTCAGCGATGTACTGACGAGCCTGCTCGACCGAGAGATCCGAGAGCCACTCCTGGTTCTCCTTCCCGAAGTTGATGGCGACCTTCTCGACAGCCGTCAGGATGACGAGATAATCTGCGCCGAACTCTCTGGCGAGGAGGCTGCTCGCATTATCCTTGTCGATAACCGCCGAAGCGCCGACCAGCTTGCCGTCCTCATTGAAGACCGGAATACCGCCGCCTCCGCAGCAAATAACGACGTGGCCTGCCTCCGAAAGCGTGCGGATCGTGCCGAGCTCGCAGATGCGAAGCGGCATCGGCGAAGCGACGACCTTGCGGTAGCCGCGGTTCGAATCCTCGGCAACAGCGACGCCCTGTGCAGCCAGCTCGTCAGCCTCTTCCTTCGTCAGGAAGCGACCGATCGGCTTCGTCGGGTTCTTGAACGCTTCATCGTTCTTGTCGACGATCGTCTGCGAGATGACCGTCGAAACCTTCTTGTCGATGCCGCGAGCATAGAGTTCATACTTGATAGCATTCTGAAGGTCGATGCCGATATAGCCCTGGCTCATGGCAACGCTCGTCGGCAGCGGAACAGCGCCGTAACCGTCGTTCGTCAGAGCGAGAGCGTCCATGGCATTCTGAATCATGCCGACCTGCGGTCCGTTTCCGTGCGTGACGATGAGCTCGTGACCCTCTTCGATGAGGTCGACGATGACCTTCGCGGTATGCGCTACCGCTTCACGCTGCTCATCTACCGTATTACCCAGCGCGTTTCCGCCGAGTGCGATTACAATTTTCTTAGCCATATGATGTTTACTCCTTATGAAGGAAAAGCGGTGCCGTCCCGCAAGAAGGCACCGCTGTTCTCCCTATCTGTGATTGTTCTTATGCCTCAAAGCCGAGCTTCTTCGCGTAAGCGAGGACAGCCTTCTCAAAGGCCTCGAGCGGCGGATGGACCGTACCCGCACCGATCTGTCCGAAGCCGGCGATCTTATGAGCGATACCCGTGTTGATGACCGGGGTGATCTGCTTCTCGACGACGAGACGTGCATCGATACCGAGGCAGGTGCCCTTGAAGCTCCAGTTCGGAATGATGTAATTCGGGTTGTGATCGATTGTGATCTCCGTCATCTCCGTGCTCGTGCGTACTGCATCCTCGAAGCCGCCTGCTCCGACGAAGCGCGTAACGGCAGGAGCTGCGATCATAGCCATACCGCCGACACCGACCGTCTCCGTGATGGCGCTGTCGCCGATATCCGGGCAAGCATCCTCACCGTCATAGCCGGTGAAGTAGAGGCCCTGCGGCGTGTTGACCGGACCCGTGAACCACTCATCGCCCATACCTGCGATACGGATACCGAAGTTGACGCCGTTGCGGCACATCGCCGTAACGACGGTGCCTTCCTTGTGCATGCGAGCACCGTCCATGATAGCCTTACCGCTTGCCATCATGATGTTCAGGAAGAACTGATCCGTATCCGAGAGGAACTTGATGACGTCATAACGATCCTTCTCCGTGATGTCGAGTTTCGTGATGATTGGAGCCATCTCCTTGAGGAAGCAGAGCGAAGCAGCGATATTTCTCTGGTGGAACTCATCGCCCATCGCGATAGCCTTGGCAATCAGCGGATTGACAGCGAGCCCGCCCTCCATGGAGCGGAGCGCCTTGCCCAGCGTCGGGCCGAGGACATCTCTCATCCAGCGAAGTCTCGTAACGACCTCCTCGGAGTAAGCACCGAAGCGGAGGACCTTACCGATACCTTCGTTCATCTGGCAGTAAGCGTAGTTGCCGTCCGTCTCGTTCTGAACGACGAAGACCGGCATGTGCTGCGTCGTGATTCCGCCCATCGGGCCTACTGCGTTACAGTGGTGGCATGGGATGAACTTGATCTCACCGGACTCGAGCAGCTTGCGAGCGTCTGCCTCGTTGTCGGCCCACTCCTCAAAGAGAACCGCACCGACGCAAGAACCCTGAACCGTTGCCGGCATATCCTTGTATTCAATCGGCGGACCTGCATGGAGAATGACCTTGCCGTTGTTCTCGTTGAGCTGCGGAATGACATCCATTGCCGGGACGTTGTCCTTCAGAACCGGCTGAGCAGCGACGACCTTCGAGATCACCTTGCGGTTCTCCTCATCGATGTCGAAGCCCTCATAGTTGCGGATGAAGTTCAGCGCCTTGATGAGCGTGATGTCTCCGCCGGCCGGCGGCATCCAGTCATACTGAACGACGTCGCAGCCGAACTTCGCCGTAACCTCTGCGAAGCTCTTAAGGCCGATGTTGATGACCTTCGGCTTATTCTTGAGCATGGCGACCAGCTTCTCCGACGGCTCTGCCGGCTTATAATCGCTGGCCTCCTTCGGGCGGATCTCCTTCTCCTCGAAGGTGACCTCATAACCGACAGCCTCGATGGCCGTCTTAACAGCGAGCATATTCGTCTCTGCGACGATGACGCCTGCATCCTGCAGCTTCTTGACCGACTCATCGTAGCCCTGGAAGTCGCTTCTCGTACCGCAGACCGTAGCGACGAAGAAGAGCTTGCGGTTCTCCTTGGCAGCCTTCTCCTGAAGCTCCTTGACAGTCGGGATGAGTGCTCCCGCCATGTCCTCGTGCGAACCGTAGCCGAGAACGACATCGAAGAGGATGACGCCCGTCGACGGATCATCGGCTGCTTCCTTCATGCACTCGACACGCTTGGTCGGGTCGATCATCGGATGCGGCTTGCCCTGCGTATAGATATCATCACCGAGGTCGATGACGACATTGCCGTTCGCATTGAGCTTGAAGCCTTCCTCATGAGCATTATTGCTAAGGTTCATGGCTTCCTTCATGAGCATTGCCGCCTCACCTGCCAGCGTACCGCCGGAGTAGTAACCCTTGATGGTCTTCTTGTCTTCCGGCTTGAAGAAGGCGCTGCGGTCGCAGTCTACATGACCCTCCTCAACCTTCTGACCTCTGACGAGGCTGACAGCCAGACGAGCGCACTCGTCGAGCGTGTACGTCTGATAGAAGCCCTCTTCATAATAAGCAGGCTTCTCTCCGAGGAAGAGGCAGACGACCGGCTTCTTGCAGACACGAAGTCTTGCCGAGATCTTGTCGCGAACCTCCTGGGCCGGCGGCTTCGAGATGACGACGAGAACCTTGACGGTCTGATCCTGCTCCATGGCATCGATGACATCCATCATGGTCGTTCCGCCGACCTCTGCCGAGAGGTCTCTTCCGCCCGTTCCGATGGCGTTGACAACACCCTCGCCGAGACGGTCGATGATCGTCGTGAGCTCCTGGATACCCGTGCCGGAAGCGCCGATGATGCCGATCGAACCCGGATTAACCGTGTTCGTGAAGGCGATAGGAACGCTCTGGATGATACCCGTACCACAGTCCGGTCCCATGACGACAAGGCCCTTCTCATGTGCCTTATCCTTCAGCTTCTTCTCGTCCTCGATCGTAACATTATCGGAGAACATGAAGACGTTCATATCATTGTCGAGTGCGCGATCGGCCTCGAGCGCTGCATAAGCTCCCGGAATGGAGATGACAGCGAGGTTAGCATCCGGCATCTGCGCCAGCGCCTGATCCCAGGACTTCGCAACCTGCTCGCCCTGCTCTGCCGTCTTGCCGGCAGCGTCCTTGACGAAATACTCGTCCACCTGCTCCATGAGAACATCGAGAACGCTCTCATCCTCGACATCCGCAACGACGACCATGTCATTCGCCGTTGCTGCGAGCAGCTCTTCCGTCTCAAGACCGCTCTGCTTGAAGATGTCCTTGTTCGCCGGCGTTGCCATCATGATGGATACCTTGTTGACGCCCTCAACCGTCGAAACGGCATTCGTGAGAAGCATCAGCGTAACGGAGTCATGATAGCTGCCTTCTTTAACGATGGTTCTAAGCATATTTACTCCTTCTTATCGATACTTATGTAAAAGAAACCTTCGGTTTCGCTTTGAATTCCTCGATGAATTCGATTACTCTGCGAAACGATTCAGGTGATCGTAGCTCTTGATCCAGATCTTGTCGCTCTTGAGATAATCGACCAACTCATCGACAACATCGATGCCGCCCGACTCATAAGCCTTCTTCATTCTTGCGACCGAACGCTCACCCGGATAGTTGACCTTGTCAAATCCCGGAGCCGGCTTGATCTGACCGATCTCATCGATGCATGCCGACATCGTCTCCTTGAACTTCTCGGCGCCGACGAATCTCTCCGGATCGATGACGATGTGCATCTGTCCGAGTCTTCTGCCCTCCGAGAGGTCATGGTACATCGAGCTGACGTGGCCGCCGAACGGTACGCCGAGGAGAATACCGGAGAAGACGTCGACCATCATCATGAGACCGTAGCCCTTCGCTCCTGCAATCGGATTGAGTGCGTTGACCTTATTCGGGTCCGTGACCGGAGCTCCGTCTTCGTCAACAGCCCAGTCTGCCGGAATCTCCTGATGCTTCGAACGCTTATCGAGGATCTTGCCCCAAGCCTGAACCGTCGTTGCCATGTCGAAGACAACGTCTCTGTCGTCTGCCGTCGGAGCAGCGAACGAAATCGGGTTCGTGCCGTAATAAGGCTCTGCACCGCCGTAAGGAACAGCCATTGGGTCAGACTGGCAGAAGGAGATCGCGAGGAGGCCTTCCTTTGCAGCCATCTCCGTGTAGTAGCCGATCGAACCGCTGTGGGAGAGGTTCGCCATACCGACGATAGCGACACCGTTCTCCTTCGCCATCTCGATAGCCTTCTCCATACCCATCTTCGCGACCGTGAATCCGATACCGTTATCTCCGTCGAGAATACCGGAGCACGGGCCCGTCTGGTTCCAGACGATGTTCGGTTCCGTCGTGATTCCGCCCTTATAGATACGCTCGCTGTAATACTCTACGCGAACCGCACCGTGCGAATAATAGCCGCGCTCGTGCGCCCAGGTGAGAATCTCCGAAGTCGTCTCAGCATCTCCTTCATGAAGACCGGCCTGCATGAGCTTGTTCTTCATGAGACCCTTGAGTTCTTCTCTCGATAATTTCACTTGTTGTTCCTCCTGTGATAATTACTGTTATTTCAAAGAAAAGCGACGCTCCCCGCCGTCTCCGGCGTCGCGCTTTTCCTCGCTGTCATGAATAAATCCTGTTACGATAGGTACGGACAGGCCCGCGATGGACCCGTCCGTATGTAAGCGCCTGTTTCGGATTTAGAGAACGACGTCTCTGTTGCAATCCTTCGAATAGATGTAGATGAAGTCCTCCGTACCTACGCCGTAGCAAGCCTGCGGAACATAGGAATCCATGAACACGTAGTCGCCCTTCTGGAGCGGGATCCACTCGTCATTCAGTCTGTACATACCCTTGCCCTGGAGGAAGTACATACCGTGCTCCTGAATGTGCGTCTCGATGTATCCGTGAGAAGCACCCGGCATGAACTTGAGGATGTGCATGTTCATATCGAAGCCGAAGTCGCTGCCGGCCGGGAGGAGGTCCTTGCTGTGGCAGTTGTGCATGCCTTCATACTCGTTCCACTCCATCTCGTTGCTGTTGCCGACAACCGTGTGAGCTTCCTGACCCTCGAGCGGGAGGTATCTTCTTCTGTAGATGTAGATGAATGCGTCCTCGTCCGTGTCGTTGAGGAAGCAGAGAGCCTTGTCAGCCGGCGAGAAGAAGTAGCCGCCCTCCGTCAGGGTGACATCCTCATCTGCATTCTTGACCTTCAGGCTGCCGTTGATGACATAAAGGAAGGTCTCAATGCCGCTGCCGCCGAGAGACTCGTTCTTGCCGCCCGGATGAACCGTCGAAATGTAATCTGCGAACGAAGCGCCCATCTCCGGCGAACCGAGGATCGTCGTGTCACAGTTCTCATATCCCGGAATCGCATTCTTGACGATGCCGTCCGGCTCAAGGATAACGAAGTTCTCCTTCTTGTAGACCGATCGGGTCGAAAGAAGGGATTCTCTAAGTCCCGTAACGTTGTTCAAATAACTCATTAGTATAGCCTCTCTTCCTGATAATACCATTGACACGCCTGTAAGCGTTCAACCTATTTTTACACTGATTATTTTACACCTTTCAACCACTTTTGCAAGACATAAAAACCGATAATGTTGTATAATGTCAAGCGAAAACATCTATCACTACTATCAAGGATTTTGAAGATTTTATACTTGCGGTTCGCCGCCGGCGGATTTATATAATCCATTAAAAATTTTCAATCCTTTTGAATATTTTTTGTGTAAAATTTCAACCCATTCACACGGAGGCATTTATGTATTCTGTCACAACCGAAGCGCTCCCTCTCACGGACGCATTCCCTTATGAACGAAAAGTCACCTACTACGGCGACGACGCCGTCCCTACCCGTGCACTCCTCATCTACTGCCACGGCGGCGGACTCCTCTACGGCGAACGCGAAGACCTCCCGGAGCTCCACCTCAAGACCTTCACCGAGGCCGGCTTCCGCATCGCCGCCATCGATTATCCGATGGCACCGACCATCAAGCTGGACGGCATTCTCGAGGCCGTCCTCGATGCTGTACGGGAAGTCACAGAAGAGAACCGGGATCTCCCGTACTTCCTCTTCGGACGCTCGGCCGGCGCCTACCTCATGCTCCTCGCCGCAGCCTCCGGCAAGCTCCCGCATAAGCCTTCCGGCATCCTCTCCTATTACGGATACGGCTTCCTGACCGATCAATGGTTCGAGACGCCGTCTGCTTATTACATGCAGTTCCCGGCCGTCCCGGAGTCCTGCCTCCCGGACGAACATGAAGCGCCGTTCTGCGACGCCCCGCTGGATACCTACTACGACCGCTATATCTACGCGCGTCAGCAGGGACGCTGGAAGGACCTCATCTACGAAGGACGCGACAAATACTTCTATCGCGATTACACACTTCGCCTGGCCGATTCGCTCGGCGCACCCCTCTTCGCCGCCCACAGCACGGGCGACACCGATGTCCCGTATGAAGAATTCCGCGCCCTTCAGGCCAAATATCACCCGGAGACGATGATCGCGGTCGCACCGCTCCACGACTTCGACCGCGATACCGAGGACCCGTTCACCGCGAAGCTCCTCGAGAAGAGCGTCGCCTTCTTGAACGAACACCTCGATTAACGAAAAAAGCGCTGCGCCCCTGCGCACCGCTTGCTTCCAAATGCAGAAAGGAAAATGATGAATATCTTATATCTCTATTTCAGTCCGACCGGCGGCACGAAGCGCGCCGCGGACATCATCGTCCGCGCCCTCGGTGAGGATCACACGATCACCGAAGTCGACCTCTGCCGCACGGAGACTCCCGATATCACACTGTCAGCCGATTATATCGCAGTCATCGCTCTGCCGTCGTATTACGGCCGCGTCCCGGTGCTCGCCGCCAGGCGCCTTCGCCATATCAAAGGAAACGGGGCTCGCGCCGTCCTCCTCTGCGTCTACGGCAACCGCGCCTTCGATGACACGCTCCTCGAGATGAAGGACCTCGCCGAGGAGATCAGCTGCAAGCCGGTCGCTGCTGCAGCAGCCATTGCCGAGCATTCCATCTACCGCTGCTTCGCGGCAGGACGCCCGAACGCGGAAGACGAAAAAATCCTTCAGAGCTTCGGAAAGCGCATCCGCGATAAGCTCGAGAGCGGTGACGATACGCCGGTCAACCTCCCGGGCAACCGCCCGTACAAAGAGATCCCGGATCACGGCATGATTCCTCATCCGACCGAAGAATGCACGAACTGCGGTCTCTGCGCTGCGGAATGCCCGAATCATGCCATCGACGAAGCAGACGCCTCCGTCATCGACGAAAATTCCTGCATCTCCTGCATGCGCTGCATTGCCGTCTGCCCGATTGATGCGAGGATCAATGACCCGAAGGCGTATGAAGCCGGCATCGAAAAGCTGCGGGCGCTTCTCACCGAGCCGAAGAAAGCGGAGCTGTTCGTGTAAGTGAGGTCCCTGAACGATTGCATTATAAGAAGTAAAATCCCGAACCTTTAGAGAAGGTTCGGGATTTTTTTACCTTCGGAAGCTTCTCTGCGCAAAATGCACGTCAATAATCGTTCCCGGTCTGACCGG
>CASEEM010000029.1 GCA_949286985.1 uncultured Eubacteriales bacterium | reverse complement strand
GGCGAAACGCCTCGGGCGTTCGCCGCTTTTTCTTAGAGATGCTTGTACCAAAGCTTCTTCGGGAATAGATAGAAGAGCGGTGTCAGGTAGAGATAGAATGCATAGAGGAGTGAGAGCTTGGAACCGCCGAAGAGGAGAATCGGGACGTAACAGGAGACGGTCCAAGGCAGGAAGCCCTGGTAGAGCGGGATGGAGTTTTCGAGGTCGATGAGGAATTCGTCTTCGCCGGCATCTTCTTCATTGTACGGTTTCTTGAGGAGTTCGGCGACGAGCAGGATGGTGATGGTCGGATTGGAGAAGATGGCAATCATGGCGAGACTCATGAGGGAGAGGGTCGGGAAGCGGCCGATGCGGTGCGTGGCGCGAACGCAGAGGTCTTCAATCGAACGAAGCATGCCGGTCGTTTCGAAGATGGACGAATAAGCGCAGGAGAAGAAGAGGATGGCGACGACTTCCGCCATGGAGAGGAGTCCGCCGCCGTTCAGGAGGGCGAGCTCCGGGTCTTTCGCTTGATAACCGAAGAGGAGGCAGGAAAAAATGCGTCTGAGAGATTCATGCTGGACGAAGAAGGCGACGCATGCGCTGATGACGACGTTGACGGCGATGGCGATGTGGAGCGGCACCTTGAAGAGAGGAAGGATGAGCATCAGGACGGCCGGGAGGAAGACCCAAGGCGAGAGCGAGAAGTTCTCGGTGAAGAGGCCGGTGACGCTGCGGTCCATCGTCTCCATCGGATGGAGGAAGGAGAGGACGGCATAGATGGCTGTCGTGACCAGGAGAGCCGGGAGGCCGGTCAGGAAGACCTTCTTCAGGTTCGGGATGATTTCCTTGTTCGTGACGCCGGCGATAAGATTGAAGTTCGCGGAGAGGGGCGAACAGCGGTCTCCGAAATAGACGCCGGAGAGGATGGCGCCGCCGGTGAGGAGAGGATCGACGCCGCAGCTTTCGGCGAGCGTCATGAAGATGACGCCGAGCGTTCCCGAGACGCCGAAGGCGGAGCCGATGGCATAACTCAGGACGAGGCAGAAGAGGAAGGTGAAGAGCAAGAAGGTGCTCGGGGTGAGGAGCTCAATGCCGTAGACGACGAAGGCCGAAACGGTGCCCGAGGCGCGCCAGAGGCCGGTGATGCATCCGATGAGGAGGAGAAAAATCGCGATGGGAAGTCCGTCGCGGATGCCTTTTCTGCACATCCAAAGAAGCTTGCCGAGGGAATATCCTCTTCGGTAAGCGACGATGAAGAAGAAAACCAGGCCGAGAGAGAGGGCCCAGAGAAGCGTGATATCGGTCGCCAGGCAGAAGACCATGGCGATGAGAAAGCCGAGAAAAGCAAAGAGCAGATCCATAAAGTGTTCCTTTCGTACATGAATTCGAATTATTATACCATGATAACAGGCATTTTATTGTCTTTTCGGGAGAAGGAGGAGTAAAATAGATTATCGTTTAGGAGGGTCTTATGATTCACAGAGGAGTATATATCAGAAGAGGCAAGGTCAATATTCACGGGAAGTGGCTGCTCCCGGAGGACGAGGAGAAGCACCCGGTCGTCATCATCTGTCATGAATTCGGCATGCATATGCGGTCGAAGGCGGTTTACGGCGAAGCGATCTGTAATGCCGGATATGCCGTCTTCCTGTTTGATTTCTGCGGGTCCGGTATCGGCACGAGCTACGGACGGAAGTCAGTCGACATGAGCTCGAAGACGGAGGTCAGCGATCTCTATCTCGTTCTCGATTACGTGAAAAAGTGCGACTTCGTCGACGCTTCGGATCTCACGATTCTCGGCTGCTCGCAAGGCGGCTTCGTCGCAGCGATGGCCTCGGCAAAGAGGAAGCGGGAGGTGAAGCGCCTCATCTTGTTTTACCCGGGCTTCTCTATGCCGGACAAAGCGAGCGAGGGCGAAGTGCTCGACTGGAAGCAGGAGACGAAGGAGGCGCCGGAGACCTTCACGGTGCTCAAGCGTTTCAAGCTGGGACGCCGCTTCCTGACGGATGCGCGTGCGATGCGAAATTGGCGGGAGCGTATCCACAATTATCCGAATCCGGTCCTCATCATTCACGGGACGGCGGACCGCACGGTCGATATTGAATATGCGCGCGACGCGGCGCGGCTCTATCCGCGGGCGAGGCTCGTCGAAATCCTCGGCGGAGATCATCTCTTCCCGACGGAAGAGGAGCGCGCTTTTGCTATTGAAGAGACGCTTCGATTCCTCAAGGAGACGCAGGGAAAGAAAGCGGAGGACTTTCCGCTCAAAACTGGAGAAGACGAGGAGCGTGTGATATAATACATTATCTATGCAATAGTGTTACGGGCACTGAGTGCCGGAGAGGGGTAATGAAATGGTAGAATATAAGCCGTTTAAAGCAGGTAAGGTCAGAGAAATTTACGACAACGGAGACAGTCTGATCATGGTTGCGACCGATCGCATCTCGGCCTTTGACCATATTCTCAAGAATGATATCGTCGATAAGGGCGTCATCCTGACGCAGATGTCGAAGTTCTGGTTCGACCTGACGAAGGACATCGTTCCGAATCACCTGATTTCCTGCGATGTCAATGACATGCCGGAGTTCTTCCGCACGAAGGAGTTCGAGGGCAGAAGCACGATGTGCAAGAAGCTCGAGATGCTTCCGCTCGAGTGCATTGTTCGCGGTTATATCACGGGCAGCGGCTGGGCGAGCTATCAGGAGACCGGTGAGGTCTGCGGCATCAAGCTGCCGGAAGGACTTCAGGAATCCGAGCAGCTGCCGGAGCCGATTTATACGCCTTCCACGAAGGCCGAGCTCGGCGATCACGATGAGAACATCTCCTACGAGAAGAGCATCGAGGTTCTCGAGAAGAATTATCCGGGCCGCGGCGAGGAGCTGGCCGAGAAGGTTCGCGATATGACGATTGCCGTTTATAAGAAGTGCGCGGAGTATGCTCGCGAGAGAGGCATCATCATCGCCGACACGAAGTTCGAATTCGGTCTCGATGAGAACGGCGAGCTCGTCCTCGCTGACGAAGTTCTCACGCCGGACAGCTCGAGATTCTGGCCGGTCGAGGGATACGAGGTCGGTCACGGACAGCCTTCGTACGACAAGCAGTTCGTCCGCGACTGGCTCAAGGCGCATCCGGACAGCGATTATCTCCTGCCGGACGATGTTATTCAGAAGACGATCGATAAGTATAAGGAAGCGTATGAGCTTTTGACGGGAGAGAAATTTTGCTAAGCTTTTTGACCCTCGGATTTGCGATGAACAGCATCCTGGTCGGCGCAGGTCTCGGAATGGACGCCTTTACGGTATCCGTGGCGAACGGGATTAACAATCCGAAGATGGCGGGGCGTCAGCAGCTTCGCATCGCCGGGACGTATGCATTCTTTCAGTTTATGATGCCGATGATCGGATGGGCGGGGATGAATCTTCTCCGCCATTTCGTTCCTCTGAGCGGCCGTTTCATGGGGGTTCTGTCCTGCGTCATTCTCTCGTGGATCGGAATCCATATGCTCTTCGAGGCGAGGAAGATGGACGGCAGATGCGAGGAGGTCGATGCCGGTGTTTCGTTCGGCACGCTGGTGCTGCAGGCGATCGCCACCTCGATCGATGCGCTTTCCGTCGGCGTCGCTTTCGCGAGCTACACCTTGGCGGAGTCGCTCGGGTGTTATCTCATCGTCGCAATCGTCACTCTCGTGATGTGCACGGTCGGGCTTCGCATCGGCTGCCGCGTCGGCTCGATGTTCTCAAAGCATGCGACGATGGTCGGCGGCGTGCTTCTCATCGCCATCGGTATCGAGATGCTGATCAAGGCATGGTAGATCGGAACGGAGGATTCATGCTTATTCCTATGAAGACGACGCACAAATTGCAATCGGAAATAGCCGACGGGATGTACCGGCGGCTTTTTTTGCTGCGCTACGGCGAAGAGGGGATCTCCGGGGCTCAGGAGCGCATGGTCGATGCGCTGAAGTCATTTGAGAAATATTACGGCATTGCGGATGTAGCTGTCTTCCGTGCACCGGCGCGTGTCACGCTCGCCGGAAGCTTCACCGAGGTGCAGGGCGGCAAGATGCTTCAGATGACGGTGGACCGCGAGGTGCTCGCCGTGGTCAGTGAATCCCTCGATGGAATGATTCGCATCTACAGTGAGGAGGAGGGCCTGTCGGAGATCGATCCGCTCCGTCCGGTTCCGAAGGAAGAGGAAGAGGGGACGACGACGGCCATTGTGAAGGGCATCGTCCACGCCTTTAAGCGGCGCGGTTATCAGGTCGGCGGCTTTTATGCCTTCCTGGCAAGCAATATTCCGGCCAATGCTTCTTACGGAAAAGCGGCAGCGGTGGAAATGCTCGTCGCGGAGGCGCTGTCGCAGCTTCATAATGACTCGAGGCTCGGCACGCAGGAGCTCGCGGCCATGGCGCAGGAAGCGGAGAATACGTATTACGGCCATCCGAGCGGCGTCGCGGATCAGCTGGCGGTCGGTACGGGAGGCTTCACCTATCTCGACTTCAGTCAGGCGGAGCTTCCGGAGGTGCATCCGCTGAAAGCACCGTTTGAGGATTGGGGACTCTCCTTCGCATGGACGGAGCTGTATCCGAAATCTTATGCGACGGCGAAGCGACGCGATGCCTTTGCGGCAGCGATGACGAAGGAGCTGCATCGGATATCGGCGGTGCTCGGCGGCAAGAGATTATCGGAAACCTCGATCTCTGAGGTCATCCTTCATGCCGAGGAGCTCCGCAACGAGGTCGGAGAGAAGTCGCTTCTCCATGCGATGTATTTCCTCCGCGAGAGCCGGAGAGTGCGAGATCTCCTCTGGCTGATCGGGAGCGGCTCCGGCAAGGAGGAATTCCTCCGTTCGGTCAAGGATGCCGGCGAGGAGGCTTATCGTTCGCTTTATGAACCGGCAGAGAAGCCGTTTGACTCGGAAGCGGCGACGGCGCTCACGGCGGCGGAGACCGTCCTGAATGGCCACGGTGCGGCGCTTCTCCTCGAAGGCGGAACGACGGGTGTCGTCCTTGCTTTTGTTGAAAGCGATGCCTTTGACAGGTACAGAAGGGCGATGGACGGCCTGTTCGGCGAGAACAGCACGACGGAGATCACGCTGTCGGAGGACGGCGTCATGCGGCTTTTCTAGCGAGGCATCGGGGTCGTGACACTCCGTTTCATGAAGTTTGGGCAAAGTAAAAGCGAGAGACGAAGGTCTCTCGCTTTTTTATAGGACCTTATTATAGGATGATTCTTCTCTACCACAGCCCCATGACGTGCTGCATGACGAGGCTGACGGCGATGATGCCTATCCAGCAGCAGGCCCCGAGGAAGATCGGCTTGCCGCCTTTCTTCACGAGCTCGACGATGTTGCTGCCGAGGCCGATGGCGCCCATGGCCATGATGATGCAGAACTTGCTGAGCTCCTTCAGCGGGAGGAAGACCTCCGTGCTGACGCCCATGCTGAGGGCGGCCGTCGTGATGACGGAGGCGAGCAGGAAGTAGAGGATGAAGATCGGAAAGCCCTGCTTGATGCTGGCTCTTCCGGCAGCCTCACCCGTGCGTGCGGCGCGGCGCTGACGGTAGAGTGCGAGGATGAAGGTGATCGGGATGATGGCGAGCGTTCTCGTCAGCTTGACCGTGACGGCCTTGTCCAGCGTCGCGGAACCGAGTCCCCACATGCTGTCCCAGGTCGCTGCGGCGGCCGTGACGGACGAGGTATCATTGATGGCCGTGCCGGCGAAGATGCCGAAGGCCTCGCCGCTGTTCGTGGCAAAGCCGATGGCGCTTCCGAGAATCGGGAAAAGGATGGCGGCCAGAACATTGAAGAAGAAGATGACGGAGATGGATCTTGCGACGTCTTCATCCGAGGCCTCGATGACCGGTGCCGTTGCAGCAATGGCCGAGCCGCCGCAGATGGACGATCCGACGCCGATGAGGATGGCCGTGTCGACATCGATCTTCATCGCACGGCAGAGGACGTAAGCGATGATCAGCGAGGCCGAGATCGTCAGAATGATAATAGGGAGAGACTGCTTGCCGGTCGAGGCGACGACATGGAGGTCCATGCCGAAGCCGAGAAGGACGACGGCCGCCTGGAGAATCTTCTTTGAGGTGAACTTGATGCCGGCCTGGGCGCGTCCGTAATCCTTGACGAAGAGCGCGAGGATCATGCCGATGAGGATGGCGATGACGGCACCGCCGATGATCGGGAACTGCTTCCCGAGGAAGAAGGACGGAACGGCGATGGCGAGGCAAAGTGCGAGCCCCGGGGCGAGCTTTCGGAGATGAGACATGGATGGATCCTTTCTGTATATTATATGAATCATAATGATCAGCGGCAGCGAGGGCTGCCGTGTTTCAGTATAGCGGAAAGAAATAAGAAGATAAAATTATAATTTATGATATAATGATAATATCTTCTTATGTTATGGAAAGTGCGTTATGAAAAGTGCGCGGCCGGACGGATGCGGGGAGCGCGCTTTTCCGCGAAAAGGAGGGCTTATGGATCATCGCATCGAGACCTTTCTGTCGGTCGTTCAGCATAGGAGTTATACGAAGGCCGCGGAGGAACTTCATATCACGCAGCCGGCCGTCTCTCAGCACATTCGCCACCTCGAGAAGAAATACGGAGTCAAGCTCTTTCGCCTCGAGGGGAAACGCCTTCATCTCACCGACGAAGGCGTGCTTCTTGCGACGACGATGAAGCGCATTCGAAATGATGAACGCGCGATGGAACGCCGCATGCACCTCGCGGCGAGCGGGAGAAGGCGCATGGTCTTCGGCGTCACCAAGACCATCGGGGAGTTCGTCATCCTCGATATCGTTGCTGCCTTCGTGAAACGCCATCCGGAGACCGACATTCGCATGGTGAGCGGCAATACGCAGGAGCTTCTCGCAGCCATCGATGAAGGAGAAATCGACTTCGCGCTCGTGGAAGGATATTTCGATAAGGACCGCTATGCCTGCGAATTCTTCGGGGAAGAGGAATTCATTGCGGCGGCGGGCAGGGATTATGTCTTCCTCGGATCGGGCGAGGGTCTGGAGGAGCTTCTGAAGGAACGGCTCATCGTCCGCGAACCGGGGTCCGGCACCCGTGAAATTCTCGAACGCTACCTGGCCTTCTACGGTCTTACGGCCGAGGACTTCGAGCACACGATCGAGACGGGCCAGATGCGCGCCGTCATCGGCCTCCTTGAGCGCGGCGCCGGAATCAGCTTCCTCTACCGCATCGCCGTTCGGCGCGAGCTCGCCGCCGGGACTGTCCGGGAGCTTCCGCTCGGTACGAATCCGCTCACGCACCGCTTCATGTTTGTCTGGCAGCGGGAGAGCGCCTTTCAGGACGAATATCTCGCCCTTAGCCGGGAGTTCAGGGAGATCGGCGGCAGGGCGTAGGTGTTCCGATGTTTCAGCTGAATAGATATGAAAAAAGAGCTCGCTCCCCTCGGGAACGAGCTCTTTGCTGTGGATGAATGTTGTTCAGAGTACGATGCGCCGCACGCGGCGGATCGTTTTTCGCGAGACGCAGAAACTTACTTGCCGATGTAACGCGACTCGATGTAGTAACGTTTCTCGTTCGCTTCGCCCATCGAGAAGGTCTTTCTCGGGAGCGAACCGTCGGCTGCGACTGCCGGGAAGAGCATGAACTTGTCCATCGACGGGAGCATGAAGCCGCAGCTTCCTTCCTTCGCGGACAGTGTCTCGACGGCCTTCGTGCCGTGGATATAGTCGATGTCTGCATCCTCCCGCTCCTTGACGAGAACGTCGAGTGCGTTCTGGAGGACGCCGACCTCGAGCTTCTGCGACGGCTCTTCGACGATGATCGTGCCGCGCTTCTCACCCGTGAGGCAAGGAATCGTAAATGCACCCTCCGGAGCCTCGGCGCCTTCCTCTGCGAGGTAAGCCTTGCCGTTCTGCTCATTCAGGAGCTCCAGCGTCTCTTCGATGAGCGCCTCGCCGGTCTGACCCTTCTTCGCGAAGAGGACGCGGTGGATCGGCTCGAAGACGATGCCTTCGTCGTGGATATTCTCAATCTCGCAGAGCGCATAACGAGCCGGGTGGTTCTCCTGCTCCTCCGGCGTGAGCGTCTTCTTGAGATTCTCCCAGTTGGTCTTCGCCGTAGCGAGCGAGTGGTTGCCGTCACCCATGGCCTGCATGATGACGCGTCCCTCGCCGTATTTCTCGACAGCCTCATCATACAGCTTCGAGAGCGCTTCCTTCATACCCTCGAGGTCGGCCTCCTTGATGAAGCTGCCCGTGATGTGGCCGCCGTCCATCATGAGGTCCGTGTCATAGATCTGCTCCTGCGGAGCGCTTTCGAGCGGCTCGATGACGCTCTTGTTCGGGTCGTCGATGAGGATGAGGATGTGCGGGAGCTCGATCGGAGCGCCTTCACGGATGTGGAGACGAGGCGGGATGCGCTCGATAACCGTACCCTCCGTGGCGCGCGTCAGCGAGGTCGAATCCTTGCTGAAGTCATAGTTCTCGAGGTCCGTCGCAATGACGAGACCGAGGCGCGTTCTTCCCTCTGCCGTTCGCTTGACGAGCATGCAGCCCGGCTCCAGCGCGACGAGCGTACCGTCCGAAAGATACTGATCCATGGCCTTGCGAATCGCCTGAATCTTCTCCTCTTCACCTTCCTTACCGAGGAAAATCTCCGGGAGCATGAGGCGGAGCGTCGAAGGTGCATCGCCGACGATCTTCTCAACCTCTTCCCAGTACTCCGGCTCGGATGTGTACTGGTCGCAGGCGACGACAGCCCACTTGCTGTAATCCGTACCCTTCTTCGGGACCATCATCTCCGGAATATGGAATCCGAATGTCTTCCAATCATAGGTTGCCATGTATATACCTCCTGGTCTGTTATCGGTGCTGCTGCACCCGTTTATACAACTCTTTCTATTATTTCTGATTTGCTCTGAAAATGCAAGGCTTCGCCGCAGGAAGGCCGATCATTCCCCGAAATACGGCCGACCTTTGTTCAAAATGGTAAATATAATAGATAATTGTGTTGTTATTTGGTATAATATGTTAAAACAGTGAGAAAAGGGGAAGAAATGGATTGGAAGACCATCGAAGAGCAGCAATCCAGAAGTTTTCGCAATTCCGAAGTCATCGCGGGAACTTTAATCGTCATCGGCGTGCTGCTCCTTTTTTCTGAACAAAGATTGTACGGCGCCATCTTTACGGTCGCCGGCATCTGTCTGGCACTCGGTTATCTTTCGCGGAAAAGACGCTTTCAAGCCTCGGTCCGATTGATGGGAGGCGCGTCGCTTCAGAAAGAAGCAGAGGAGGGGACGGACTTCCCGGCCTTTCACCTGCTTCTGACGAAGAGGGGTGCAATCCTTTACGGCCGACAGGTGCAGCTTCTTCCTTATGAAGAAGCGGACAAGTTCGAGGTCGGTCTGTCGCCGCGCGGCGATAAAGCGCTCTTCCTGACGAAGGACGGGCGGCGGACGCAGCTCGCGATGACGGCAAGCGGCGACGGCAATCAGCAATCCTTTGACCGGGCGTACGAGATCGTACGCGACGCAATGCATCAAAAAGGAGGCAAACGATGAAAGTAGGATTTATCGGACTCGGTATCATGGGTCGTCCGATGGCAAAGCACTTGGTAGCGGCAGGTCATGACGTCATGGTCGCAGACCTCAATCAGGATCTCGTCAAGGAACTCGAGGGTCTCGGCGCAGCCTCCGGCACGTATGCGGAGATGGGCGCAGCCTGCGACATGGTCTTCATGATCCTTCCGACGGCACAGATCGTCCAGAGTGTCATCTTCGGTGAGGATGGTGTGGCGAGCACGATGAAGGAGGGCGGCATCATCGTCGACCACAGCTCGGTCACCCCGGCAGAATCGAAATATTGCTACGATGAACTCAAGAAGAAGGGCATCGGATTCCTCGATGCACCGGTTTCGGGCGGCGAGCCGGGAGCCGTTGCCGGTCAGCTGGCCATCATGGTCGGCGGCGATGAGGACGTCTTTGAGAAGGCGAAGCCTTGCTTCGAAGCCTATGCGGCTTCGGTCCTCCTGACCGGCGGATGCGGCAGCGGCAGCATCACGAAGCTGGCCAATCAGATTATCGTCAACAATAATATCGCTGTCGTTTCGGAAGCTCTCGTCTTCGCGAAGAAGGCCGGCGCCGATCCGGAGAAGGTCTATCAGGCCATTCGCTCGGGACTGGCCGGCAGTGCCGTTCTCGATGCGAAGGCTCCGATGATGGTCGCTCACAATTTCGTTCCGGGCGGCACCATCAAGGTCAATCACAAGGACATCACGAACGTCGTCAAGACGGCACATGCCGTCGATGCTCCGATTCCGTACACGGCGCAGCTCTATGAGATCATGCAGTCGCTCAAGGTGCACGGACATCTCGGCGATGACCATGCCGGCATCGTTCAGTACTTCGAGGCATTGGCCGATATCAGCGTCGAAAAGGAGGATTAGTATGAAGCTCACTTCCGAAGCGCTGGTGAGAGAACGTTCATATGATGCCGCCGCCGTCGAAGCGATGCTGGCGGAGGCGATTCAGAAGAACCGGCGCAAAATCGTCGTCCTCGACGATGACCCGACCGGCGTACAGACCGTCCATGATATTTCGGTCTATACCGGCTGGGATGAGGAGAGTATGAGAGAGGCTTTCCTGGAAGAGGGGAATCTCTTCTATATCATGACAAATTCCCGCGGCATGACGGCGGAGGAGACGACGAAGATTCATCACGAAATCGCAGCGGTTGTCGACCGCGTGGCCAAGGCGCTCGGCCGCGAATATATGTTCATCAGCCGGAGCGACAGCACGCTCCGCGGGCACTATCCGCTGGAGCCGGAGCTCCTTCGTGCCGATTATGAGAAGAATACGGGGCTCACCGTCGACGGCGAGATCCTCTGCCCGTTCTTCAAGGAGGGCGGACGATTCACCATCGATAATGTCCACTATGTACAGTACGGCGACGAGCTCCTCTCGGCGAATGAGACGGAGTTCGCGAAGGATAAGACCTTCGGATATATGTCGGAGACGATGCCGGAATATGTCGAAGAGAAGACGGCTGGAGCGTTCAAGGCGGAGGATGTCACCTGCATCGCGCTCGATACGCTCCTTCGGGGCGATGTCGATACGGTGGAGCAGCAGCTCCTCGCGGTGAAGGACTTCAACAAGGTCATCGTCAATGCCGTCGATTATGCCGATCTCAAGGTCTTCGCCGTGGCGCTCTACCGCGTGATGGCAGCGGGCAGGAATTTCATGATCCGCTCGGCAGCCTCCATCGTCAAGGTGCTCGGCGGCGTGACCGACCAGCCGCTCTTGACGAGGGACAAGATGGTCGTCAAGGAGACCTCGAACGGCGGCATCATCGTCGTCGGCTCGCATACAGCGAAGACGACGGCACAGCTCGAATGCCTGAAGCAGAATGAGAAGATCGCCTTCCTCGAGCTCGATGCGACGCTCGTCCGCGACGAGGAAGCCTTCAAGAAGGAGGTCGACCGCTGCTTGGCGGATGAGGAACGACTCATCCGCGAGGGTACCACGGTTTGCTGTTATACGACGCGCGCCCTTATCACGGCGGATACGGGCGACAAGGAGGATGAGCTTCGTCTTTCCGTCCGCATTTCGGATGCGGTCCAGTCGCTTGTCGGAAGACTCACCGTTACACCGAGCTTCGTCATCGCGAAGGGCGGTATCACCTCGAGCGATGTCGGAACGAAGGCGCTCGCCGTCAAGAAGGCCAATGTCCTCGGACAGATCAAGCCCGGCATCCCGGTCTGGCAGACAGGCGAGGAGAGCAAATTTCCGCTTACGCCTTACGTCATCTTCCCGGGCAACGTCGGCACGGAGCAAACGCTCCGCGAAGCAGCTGAGATTCTGATGGGATAAACAGAAAGGAATATTATGTCTGAATGTGTTGTTATCGCGGATGATTTGACCGGCGGCAACGCGACCGGCGTCTTGCTCCGCAAGATGAATTATCGCGCTCATACAGTTCTTAATTTTGATGCCTTTGATCCGGAGCAGCTTGACCGCTGCGACTGCGTCATCTATCCGACGAACAGCCGCGGCGTTCCGGAGGATGTCGCTTATGACCGCGTTTGCGAAGCGATGAAGCGCCTGGCCTCGGATGAGGTTCTCGTCTATTCGCATCGGATCGACAGCACGCTCCGCGGCAATCTCGGTTCCGAGACGGATGCCATGCTCGACATGCTCGGCGAGGATTATATCGCCATCTGTGCTCCTTGCTTCCCGGCGACGGAGCGCGTAGTCTGCGGCGGATATATGCTCGTCGGCGGCGTGCCGCTTCATAAGACGAATATCGCTCTCGATCCGAAGACGCCGGTCACGATCTCCGAGGTCGTGCCGCTCTTCCGTAACCAGAGTAAGTACGGAGTGGTCGGGATCGAGATCCAGGAGATGATGGACGGCCCGGAGGACCTCGCGAAGCTCATTAACAGCAAGGCGGAGGAAGGCTGTCGCATCTTCTGCTTCGATTGCATCACGCAGGAGGATCTCGACCTGATTGCCGATGCGGCCATCGCTTCGGGACGCAAGATCATCGCCGTCGACCCGGGCGTATTCACGGCGACCCTGGCTCGTAAGCTCATCGTTCCGAAGGGGACGGAGCACGACAGCCGCATTCTTCTCGTCGTCGGCAGCGTCAATCCGAATGCCCGCGTCCAGATGGAGAAGGTTTGGCTCGCGTCGGACGTTCATCGCGTGATGATTCATACGAAGAAGCTGCTCGACAGCGAAGAATCGAGAGAAGAAGAGATTGAGCGCGTCATCAAGGAGGCACTCGATGGCTGCCGCGAGACGCAGGTCACTTCGGTCGTCGGCGACGGCATCTATCCGGAGAACCGCATCGATTTCGGTCCGTATATGGAAGCCTGGAATTGCACGATGGACGAGGTCACGGAGGTCATCAACAAGGCCATCGCCCGCATCGCCCGCGGTATCTTCGAGGCGGAGCCTTCCTTCCGCGCTATGTATACGAGCGGCGGAGATATTACAGTCTCCGTCTGTGAGAACTTCGGTGCTTCGGGACTCGCACTTCGCGATGAGGTCCTTCCGCTTGCCGCTTACGGCAAGATGCTCGGCGGCGCCTTCGACGGGGTGCATATCATCTCGAAGGGCGGCAGCCAGGGCGGTCCGGATGCCATCAATACGTGCATCACTTATCTCAAGGAAAAGCTCTTCCTCTAAGAGGATGTTGAAGAGCACTTTCGATGGTTCGACAGAAGGAGGGGAAGAATGAAGAAACCACTGATTGCCGTGACGCTCGGCGATCCGGCCGGCATCGGCCCGGAAATCGTCGTCCGTTCACTGGCAGACCCGGATGTTTATAATGTAGCGAACTGCGTCGTTGTGGGTGATCGCAAGATCGTGAAACAGGCGATCGATATCACCGACGAGGATCTTCATGTGAATGTCATCAAGGATCCGGCGGAGGGCGATTATTCCTTCGGCGTTCTCAATCTCATCGATCTTGATAACATTGATATGGAAGAGTTTGAATTCGGCAAGGTCAGCGCGATGTGCGGCAAGGCCGCCTTTGATTACATTGCGAAGAGCATCGGTCTCGCAATGAATCACAAGGTAGACGCTGTGGCAACGACGCCGATCAACAAGGAATCGCTTCATGCCGCGGAGGTGCCTTTTATCGGTCATACCGAAATCTTCGGCAAGCTGACCGGCACGGAGGATCCGCTGACCATGTTTGAAACGAATGAGATGCGCGTCTTCTTCCTGACACGCCACAAATCGCTTCGCGACATGCTGGACGATATCAAGAAGGATCGCATTATCGATTATGTCGAGCGCTGCACGGAAGCGCTTCGCCGCCTCGGCGTCACGGAGGGCACGATGGCTGTCGCCGGACTGAATCCGCACTGCGGTGAGCACGGACTCTTCGGTACGGAAGAGGTCGAGGAGATCATGCCGGCCGTCGAAGAGCTTAAGAAACGAGGCTACGATGTGGCGGGTCCGATCCCGGCCGATGCGGTCTTCCATCAATGCGCACTCGGCAAATATAACAGTGTCCTGTCGCTGTATCACGATCAGGGGCACATCGCGACGAAGACGCTGGACTTCGATCGCACCATTTCCATCACGAACGGCATGCCGATCCTCCGCACTTCGGTCGATCACGGAACGGCATTCGATATTGCAGGAAAAGGCATCGCCGGAGCTGTCAGCATGAAGGAGGCCATCCGGTTGGCGGCGAAATATGCACCTTATTTCATTAAGTAACGTAGCACCATAAGCATTGATAAAGGAGGTACTCATGGTATACGGTTTGGACGGTCAGAGGATGATGATCGGCTTGCTTATCGGCATCGCCGTACTCATTTTCCTGGTACTTAAGACCAAGGTTCAGGCATTCCTCGCGTTGATCGTGACGACGGTCATCGTCGGTCTTATCGGCGGCATGCCGCTTTCCACGGTAACAATCACGGACGGGGGCGTCGAGAAATCATTCGGTATCGTCAATTCAATCACGTCCGGATTCGGAGGGACGCTCGGCAGTATCGGTATCATCATCGGCTTCGGCGTCATGATGGGACAGATTTTCGAAGTCTCCGGCGCTGCGAAGAGAATGGCTTATACCTTCCTTCGCATCTTCGGTAAGGGACGTGAAGAGGAAGCACTCGCATTGACAGGCTTCTTCGTCTCTATTCCGATCTTCTGCGACTCCGGATTCATCGTCCTCGCACCGATTGCAAAGGCTCTCTCGGAGACGACGAAGAAGTCGGTTATCGGACTCGGTGCCTCCCTGGCTGCCGGTCTTGTTATCACCCACTCCCTCGTTCCGCCGACTCCGGGTCCTCTCGGCGTCTGCGGTATCTTCGGTATCGATGTCGGTACCTTCATCCTGATTACGCTGATTCTCGCAATTCCGATGACCATCGCCTGCCTCTTCTATACGAGAAGAGTGCTCTCGAAGAAGTTCTATCGCCTGGTCAAGGAAGACGGAACCATCGCCGATGCGCCTTATCAGGAGCCGGATTATGAGGCTGCATTCAATATGGATATGAGCGGCATTCCGGGAACGTTCGCTTCGTTCGCTCCGCTCCTCCTCCCGATCGTTCTCATTCTCATCAACACGGTCTCGACGGCACTCGGTAAGACGGATGGCTTCATGAGCGTCCTGATCTTCCTCGGTCAGCCGATCATCGCTGTCGGTCTCGGACTGCTCCTCGCCATCTTCACCCTCGGTCGTCCGTTCGCAAGAGACGTCCTCCTTCAGGAGATGGAGAAGGGTATGGCTTCCGCCGGTATCATCATGCTCGTTACGGGCGGCGGCGGTGCACTCGGACAGATCATTAAGGATTCGGGTCTCGGCAACTTCATGGCTGACGGCATGGCTCAGACGGCAGTTCCGATCATCGTACTGCCTCTCCTGATCTCGACGGCAATGCGCTTCATCCAGGGCTCGGGCACGGTCGCAATGACGACGGCAGCTTCCATCACGGCGCCGATCATCATCGCTTCCGGCGTATCCCCGACGCTCGGCGCCATCGCATGCTGCGTCGGATCGCTCTTCTTCGGATACTTCAACGACAGCTACTTCTGGGTCGTTAACCGTACGCTCGGCGTTTCGGAAGCCAAGGAGCAGCTCCAGGTATGGTCGGTCACCTCGACGATCGCTTGGGCGGTCGGCGTTGTCGAAGTTATCATTCTGAGCTTCTTCATGTAAGAGATTAGGAAATTATTGCCTCAATGAAAAGCACGGATGCCCCATGAGGGGCATCCGTTTTTTCTTAAAGAGAGTTAAATATTTTACAAGGTGCTTCGAGATGGTATGGCATTTCTCGGGAAGATAAGATAAACTGATAATACGAACAAATTAAATTGATCACAACCCCTGCAGGGGACACGATAGGAGGATTTTATGCTCGTAACGATGAAGGAACTCACCACGAAGGCGCATGAGGAGCGCTCCTGCATTCCGGCTTTCAATGTCGGAAGCCTCGAGATGATTCGCGGCGCAGTTCAAGCGGCCGAAGAGTTGGAGAAGCCGATCATTCTCCAGATTGCGGAGCGTCTGCTCAAGCATTCGCCGCTCGATCTCATCGGTCCCGCGATGGTCAGTGCGGCGAAGCATTCGACCGTGCCGATTGCGGTCAACATGGATCACAGCCGGAGCATTGAGGTCATCCGCAAGGCGCTCGACTACGGATTCACCTCCATCATGTACGACGGATCGACAGACCCGTATGAGGAGAACATTCGCGGCACGCGGGAGATGGCGGAGCTTGCGCATTCCTACGGCGCTTCCTGCGAAGGAGAGCTCGGGCTCGTCGGCGGCAGCGAGGACGGTCTCAGTGACCACGGCATTCGCTGCACGGATCCGGCGCATGCGGCGGAGTTCGTCCGCGAGACAGGGGTCGATGCCCTCGCCGTGGCCATCGGGAATGCGCACGGGGATTATCCGGTAGCGCCGGTCCTCGCTTTTGATATCCTGGAGGCGATCGAAGCACGTGTCTCCTGTCCGCTCGTCCTTCATGGCGGAAGCGGACTCACTGATAAGGATTTCCGCCACGCCATCGAGCTCGGCATTTCGAAGATCAATATCGGGACGGCGAGCTTCAAGTCGGTGACGCGCTTCGCCGGCGACTACCTGGCGAGTGAAGGCAAGCATGATTATTTCGGCCTGAACGGAGCGATGACGGCAGGAATGTATGAGAACGCGCTTCGCCACATCAAGGTCTTCACCGGTCTGTGATAACCCTGCACAGCGCTTTTCGGACGCAGAGAAACGGAGCTTAGAATGGCTATCACCATCAAGGAACAAGAGGCGCTCTTTGACGAGTGCGGAACACCGGAGCATATACGTGCTCATTGCAATGCGGTAGCGGAGGTCGCTTATCGCATCGGGAAATATCTGAATGAGAGGGGATTGCATCTCGATCTCGAGACCATTGTCGGGGCAGCGCGGGTGCACGATCTCGCCCGTCTTCAGCCGAGCCATGATCTCGTCGGAGCGACGATCCTTCATCAGCACGGCTACGATAAGGAGGCGAAGCTCGTCATCAATCATACGCATTATTTCCCCTTTCACCAGCTTCATTCCTTCGACGAGCAGGATGTCCTCTGCCTCGCCGATCGCACGGTACGAGAGAATGCCTTTGTTGGCATCGATGAACGCTTCCGTCATCTGGCGATGAAGCCCGGTGTAACTCCGGAGCTGAAGAAGGAGATGGATGTCGTTCTCGCCGAAACGCACGATTTCATCGAACATATCGAGCAGGAGATCGGTGTTTCGCTGGAGGATCTCTGCGGCGATGTGGTCGCCGAGCCGCATGATACCTACCGGCGATTTGAATAAGCGGCAGGGGTTCGAACATTTTGAATGCATGCAAAAAAGACAGGACGCGTCCTGTCTTTTACTTTGCCTTGCTTCATTCTTCTGCCTGAGAATTTTCTCCATCCGTATCGGGCCCCAAAAAGAACTCGTTAAAATCTTTTGTGACCGCCGCGCTGCATGGCATAACTTCTGTATTCTGTTGACATACACACGGTTCGTGCAGCATCATAATCACGAACAGGGTGTTCGTGTTAATTGCGGCATAGCATGAACAGGGCGGTTCAGTGATGAAACGCTCGACAGCGCGATGAAAGCGTTGAACGATGCTTACCGGATCGCCAAAGCGAAAAAAATGAAGGAGGATATAAATGAACATTAAGGAAATTGAGGCGTATCTTAAAGATAAAAACATTCAGTATGAAATCATCCGGCAGGATAAACCGATACTCTCAGCGTTGGACGCAGAGGGTTATTATCCAGTTGAGAAATCAGCACCCACATTCGTTTTGCAGACAGAGAATGGACTCGTTGGCTGCATAACATCTATTCAGAATGGGCGGCTTGATTTTGAAAAGATGAAACAGCAATTCGGTTATAGCAAATTGAAAATGGCAGACAGGAAAAAGATTCAAAGCCAAACCGGATATAGCGTTGGGTCAATTCCCCTTGTTGGGTTGGGGCTTCCCTGTTTATTTGATAAAAAACTACTTGAACACGATTTTGTTTATGGCGGCACCGGGAATGAACTTCTAACATTAAAGATTGCTCCAACAGAAATTCTGAAAGCAAATGAGATTATAGGTATGTTTGAATAAGAAGTGAACCCGTACTGCCGGTACACATTCAGCGTCTTGGCCATTTGCTTGATGCTGTGTATCTTATCTCATGGCATTGAAGCAGAGAGGATCGTATTATCGGTCGCTGTGTTCAATGACGCCGCCGCCGACGACATAATCATCTTCATAGAGGACGACGGATTGGCCCGGCGTGACGGCGCGCTGCGGTTCGTCGAAGCGAATTGCGATGCGGTTCTCCCCGAGCGGGATGACGGTGGCCGGTGCCTCCTTGTGTTTATAGCGAATGCGCGCCTTGACGCGGAGGTCGCCGTGCGGCGGCTCGATGGCAATCCAGTTGACATCGCGCGCGGTCAGCTCCGTGCGGAAAAGTTCCTCATGAACGGCGAGGACGACGCGGTTTCCGTCCGTATCGATCTCCTTGACATACATCGGCTGCTTCAGCGCGAGCCCGAGGCCTTTTCGCTGACCGACCGTATAGTGGATGACGCCGCGGTGGGTGCCGAGGATATTCCCCTCCGTATCGACGAAGTCGCCCGCCGGGTAGGTGAGACCGCTTTCGCGCTTGATGAAGCCGGCATAATCCCCGTCCGGAATGAAGCAGATATCCTGACTCTCCTTTCGCTTCGCGTTCGCAAGTCCGTAGGCCTCGGCCAGGCGGCGCGCTTCTTCCTTCGTGAGTCCGCCGAGCGGGAAGAGGGTGCGGGCGAGCTGCTCCTGCGTGAGCGTATAGAGGACGTAGCTCTGATCCTTCGTGAAATCGGCTGCCTTTCGGAGGAGGAAGCGGTTCACATCCTTCTCGATGCGGGCATAATGACCCGTCGCGGCGCGGCGGATGCCCAGGGTTTCGCCGAATTCGAGAAGGCGCCCGAACTTCAGATGGCGGTTGCACTCGATGCAAGGGTTCGGTGTCTCGCCGTGCTCGTATGCGGAGATGAAGGGATCGATGACCTCCCTGCGGAATTCCTCTTTGTAATCGCAGATATGAAATTCCATGCTGAGGCGCTCGGCGGCCTTGGCAGCGTCCTCGAGCGCGGTTTTGTCATCGACCGGGCAGAGGCGCATGGTCGCACCGACGAGGTCGCAGCCCTCCTCGCGGAGAAGGCAGGCGGCGACGCTGCTGTCGACACCGCCGCTCATCGCGACAAGGAGTCTTTCGTGATCGCTGTTTTGGGACTTGAGTAGCATGGATATTGTCCTTTCATCGTTCGAATTTCGCCCTCTTTCGACTGCTTGCGGAAGAGGGCGTTCGTATTCGTATGATACTCGCTGTAGACTTTTGTGTCAAAGGTGCTAAAATATTATATTATGGCCGAGGGGCCTTAAGGAGTAGTGCTTATGAATTTAACAGAAGCCGTCTGCGCACGCCGCTCCATTCGCGTCTTTGAAGACCGACCGCTGGAGGACAGCATGCGCAAGGAATTCATCATCTTTCTCGAACAAGCGAACGCGGAGAGCGGATTAAATATGCAGCTCATCCTGAACGAGCCGAACGCCTTCGGCAAGAGCCTTTTGGCGAAGTTCGGCCGGTTCCGGAATTGTTCGAATTATATTGCGATTGTGGGCAAGAAGAGCCCGAACCTCGAGGAAAAGGCGGGTTATTACGGTGAAGCCGCCGTTCTCCATGCCCAGAAGTTCGGACTCGGCACCTGCTGGACGGCACTGACCTACAAGAAGACGCCGGAGGTCATCAAGATCGGACCGGATGAGAAGCTCGTTGCGCTCATCGCGCTCGGATATCCGGCCGAGAAGGGTCATGTTCATAAGCGGAAGAAGAGAGAAGCTGTGGTAGACCTCGAGGCTTCGGGTCTCGATTCCGTGCAGGAGGCGCCGCTTTGGTTCCGCCGCGGCGTCGAGCTCGCACTGCTGGCACCGACGGCCATGAATCAGCAGCGATTTCAATTGACGCTCCTCCATGGCGACCGCGTGCGCGCGCGAGCCGGCAGAGGATTTTGCACGAAAATCGATCTCGGCATCATCAAGTATCATTTCGAAATCGGTGCTTCGCCGAAGGAATTCCGCTGGATGTAACAGGGTATAAGGGAAAGGGAATACATATTCATGGAAAAGCAAGAGATTATCCGCATTCGTGAACTTCAAAGAGAATTCTACAAGACCGGACGGACGCAGTCGGTTCGCTACCGCATCGAGGCGCTCAAGACGCTTCGCGAGATCATTCACGCACGCGAGGACGATATTCTGGCGGCCCTCGAGAGCGACCTCGGCAAGAGCGGCTATGAAGGCTTCTTCAGCGAGGTCGGCATGGTTTACGATGAGCTCGGCGCGATGATTCGCAATCTGCCACGTTACGCGAGAACGTCGTATCGCATGACGCCGCTCGCGCAGTTCCCGTCGAACAGCTTCAGCAAGCCGTCCCCACGCGGCACGGTCCTCATCATGAGCCCGTGGAATTATCCGTTCCTCCTCACGATGGATCCGCTGATCGATGCGCTGGCAGCCGGCAATACCGCCATGGTCAAGCCAAGCGCTTATTCGCCGGCCACGAGCAAAATCATCGGTGAAATCGTCGAGACCTGCTTCCCGGAGCGCTACGTCGCCGTCGTCACCGGGGGACGCGCCGAGAATACGTATCTCCTCGACGAGGCTTTTGATATGATCTTCTTCACGGGCAGCTATAAAGTCGGGCAGCTCGTCATGGAAAAGGCGGCGAAGCATATGACGCCGGTCGTCCTCGAGCTCGGCGGCAAGAGCCCGTGCATCGTCGACCGCACGGCCAACATTCCGCTCGCCGCACGCCGCATCGTCTGGGGCAAATTCCTCAACGTCGGTCAGACCTGCGTCGCACCGGATTATATCTACTGCGAGGCCTCGGTCAAGGAGGAGCTGGCAGCCGCCATCCGCGCGGAGATCGTTCGCCAGTTCGGCCCGAATCCGCTGACGAATAAGAATTACGGTCATATCGTCAACAAGAAGCATTTCGACCGACTTTGCGGACTCATTGATGCGAGCAAGGACAAGGTCTACACGGGCGGCCGTGCCGACGAAGAGACGCTCCGCATCGAGCCGACCGTCATGACGGAGGTCACGCGCGAAGACGCCGTCATGGGCGAGGAGATCTTCGGACCGGTCCTCCCAATCATGACCTTCGACCAGATCTCGGATGCCATCGACGATATCGAAGCACAGCCGCATCCTCTCGCACTGTACCTCTTCACGCGCAGCAAGGAGAATCGCCGCCGCGTCCTGACGGAGTGCACCTTCGGCGGCGGATGTGTCAACGACACGATCATCCACCTCGCCACGACGAGACTCGGCTTCGGCGGCGTCGGCGCCAGCGGCATGGGCGCCTACCACGGCAAAATCGGCTTCGAGACCTTCTCTCACCGCAAGAACATCGTGCACAAGGCGGAGTGGCTCGACCTGCCGATGCGCTATCAGCCGTTCAAGAAGAAATATATGGGACTGCTTCGCTTCTTTATGCATTAGTGGAAAATCGGCAGCACGCGAAGAGGCTGCCCGTATGAATGGAAATCGGCAGCACGGATTCGTGCTGCCGATGCTTTATACAGACTGAATGTACATTCACGGAGGTTTTCATGAAATCCGAATCCTATGTCCTTCGCCCGATTGCCCATATCCGAAGCGGCTTTACCGAGAAATTCGGCATTCCGCGTCAGCCGCGCCTCGTCCCGGGACTGGAGGCGGAGGTCGTGATGGAGGAGGAATTTTCCGAGAAGGATGCCTTTCGCGGCATCGAAGAATATTCCCATCTCTGGCTCATCTTCGGCTTCTCGGCGAATGCCGTCGATATGACGAAGGAGCCGGCGAAGTGGAATCCGCTCGTCCGTCCGCCGCGCCTCGGCGGCAAGGTGAAGAAGGGCGTTTTCGCGACGCGTTCGCCGTATCGCCCGAATTCGCTCGGGCTTTCGGCGGTGCGCTTGCTCGGGATGGAGAAGCGGGGGACGCAGATAGTCCTGAAGATCGAAGGCGGCGACCTCCTCGACGGAACGCCGATCTATGATATCAAGCCGTATATTCCTTCGGACAGCATTCCTGAGGCGGCTGCGGGTTTTGCGGTGCCGGCAGGACCGAAGATGAAGGTTGCTTTCCCGGAGGATTTGCTCGAAGAAATCGAGGAGGGAAAGAGGGAGGTTCTTCTTGCACTTCTCGCCGAGGATCCGCGCAATGCGTATGATAAGAGACCGGGAGATTCCTTCGGATTCCGTTATGACGGTTATAATATCCGGTTCCGCGCGACGGAGGAAGAACTGATCGTGACCGCTGTCGAATTTGAAACGGATGGACCTCTGCCTTTGTTCAATGAATTGCTTACATATGCGGCAGTGAATGAAAAGGCGGTTTCTCAAAATACAGCATTTTCGATGTATGACAATCAAGAATGGTCGAGAGTATTCGGCGATAAAGCCTATGTCAATGCTGG
>CASEEM010000028.1 GCA_949286985.1 uncultured Eubacteriales bacterium | reverse complement strand
ATTTACAACCGCTTCCACGGAATCAACAAGGGATTTCACATGGGAAGCGATGCCGTCACCATCGACATCGACCTCGGCGGCGAGATCATGACGGAGGCCATGCTGACGGAGGCCGAGGAGCTCGCCAATGAGAAGATCTGGGAAAACATCCCGATCAACGTCGAATATTATCCGAACAAGGACGAAGCCGCGAAGCGCCCGAGCCGCAAACCAATCACGATGGACGGAGAGATTTCTCTCGTCGTCTTCGGCGATTATGATCATCCTTACGACTGCTGCCCGTGCTGCGGCACCCACCCGAATACGACCGGAGAGATCGGCGCTGTTCATATCTATAAGGCCGAACCGAACAAGGGCATGACGCGCATCTACTTCGATTGCGGCCGCCGCGCCCTCCATCATTCGCGCGAGGAGCATCGCATCCTCACGGAGGTCGCGAACCGTTATTCCGTCGCCCCGGAGAAGCTGCTTGCACGCCTTGAGAAGCGTGAAGAAGATCAGCGCGTCCGAAATGACAAGCTCGCCGTCTTCACGAAGCGCATCCTCGCCCTCGAAGCCGAAGCACTTCAAGGCCGCGTGACCGAGGATACCGCCCTCCTCACCGCATCCTATGAGGACTTCGATACGGAAGATGTCCAGAAGCTCGCCTTCACGGCGCAGGAGCTCATCGAGAAGAAGGATCTCCTCCTCGCCCTCACCCACGCCCCGTCCCATACGCTCTTCCTCGTCTCGGACGGCACGATTCCTTGCGGCGATCTCATCAAGAAGCATGCGAAGGACTTCGGCGGAAAAGGCGGCGGCCGTCCGGAGCAGGCCCGCGCCCGCTTTGAAGACACTTCCGGCATCGAAAACTTCCTTCGCGAAATTTATGACAAATATTTCTAAGCTATGATATAATGATAAAAATAACAGGGAGGTAACTACTATGGATAATAAGATCATCGTTACCATCGGTCGTGAATTCGGCAGCGGCGGCCATGAGGTCGGCAAGCGCCTTGCCAAGGTCATGGGCATCAAGTTCTACGACACCGAGTTCATCCGCATGGCAGTAGAGAATACCGGATTCCACGAAGAATATATCAAGAGCAACGAAGAGAAGGCTCCGGATTTCGCTTCGAGCGCTCTCTTCTCCGGAATCGAGTATTATCAACCGTCGCCGTATGACAAGATTCAAGCTGAGGAATTCCGCCTGATCAAGGAGGTCGCAGCAGAATCCAGCTGCGTCATCGTCGGACGCGCAGCAGATTACATTCTTCGCGACCAATCCCATGTCAGCATCTTCCTCTTCGCACCGATCGAGGATCGCGTCAAGAGAAAGCTCGCCCTGCTCTCGCCGGAGGAGGCGAAGCAGATCACGCCGGCTCAGATGGAGAAGCTTGCCCGCAAGACGGACAAGCAGCGTCGCCGCTACTATGAATATTACACGGACAACAAGTGGGGCGATCGCGATACGTATGACATGCTCCTGAACACGAGCCGCACGGGTATTGACGGTGCCGTCTCCATCATCAAGACGTACATCGAAGAATGCCGCGGTGAGAGCATGATGCCGGACTAAAGCATCCTCCACGGATGAAGGCATCCTGTCATTCACATGAGATAAAAAAACGGTGTAACTCAGAACCTGAGTTACACCGTTTTTTCGTTAAAACTTATCGAGGACTTTCTTAGGACTTCTCTCGCCTACTCGACGGCCTTCAGCGACTCGGCCATCGGGATCTTCGCAATGGAGCGGCGCATGAAGAGATTGACGAAGACCATAAAGAAGATGGTGCAGACCATGGCGAGGAGATAGCTCTGCCAGGTGATGTACGGATAGAAGCGCAGCATCTCAATATGAATCATGCTCATGACCACGCGGTGGAAGATCGTGCCGAGCGGGATGCCGAGCAGCATGGCGAGAACGGATAATACGGCATTCTCCCAGAGGACATAATGCTGCGTCTCCCTCGGGTAAAAGCCGAGGACTTCGACCGTCGCGATTTCGCGGCTCCGCTCCGCCAGGTTGATATTCGTCAAGTTGAACATGACAATGAAGGCGAGCGCGCCGGAGAGGAGGACGATAATCCAGATAATATAATCGAGGCACGAGAGTGCATCATCGAGGATATTACGTGTCGCCGCCAGGCGATTGACGCCGAGGACGGAATCGAGATTCATCAGCGTCTCGGCAAAGGACTCGGTATCCTCATCCGCATTCAGGAGCACCGTATTGGCCTCCCAGGTGCCGAACGCTTCTTCATACGTGTCCGCCGAGAGGATGAGGGAATTCATCGCATAATTATCATAAATGCCGCCGACCGTGACCTCGAGCTGCTTCCCGTCCGCATCACGGATGGTGAAGGTATCGCCGACCGCAAGCTCCAGCTCGTCGGCGATTTTTTGGCAGATGAAGGCTTCACCGGTATCCGGAAAGGTGAGATTCTCTTCGCCGTGCTTCAGCTTCCAGAAGTCGCGAAGGCCTTCCTCGTTATCGAAGCTGTACATGGAGACGGAATTCATGCTCTTATCTGCCTTGAGATCGACGCGGAGGAGGTTGCCGAGCTTCATCTCGCGAATCCCGTCGACCGTCGCAAGCTCCTCGAGGGCCGTCTCTCCCTCGCCGGCAGTGAAGGAGACCTCCATGTCATAAGCCTGGACCGTATCATACTGCAGATGTCCGGTATTGATCATCGTATCGCGGACACCGAAGCCCGTAATCAGAAGGCCGGTGCAGCAGCTGATGCCGACAAGCATCATGATCAGCTTCTTCTTGTAACGGAACATGTTGCGGAGCGTGACCTTCCGGAGGAAGGACAGCCTTTTCCAGATAAACGGCAGGCGCTCGAGAAGGATTCTCTTCCCCTCCTTCGCCGTCTGCGGGCGAATGAGCTGTGCCGGCTGGCTCATGAGTTCCTTGCGGCAGGAGAACCAGGTGCTTCCGAGAATACCGATCATGGAAGCCGCAAAGGTGCCGAGAGCCAGTGCCGGATCGAAGAGATAGATGAGCGGCGCAAAGTCATACAGCGCGCCATAAGCATGCCAGAAGATGAGCGGAAGAGCAACGGTACCGCCGAAGAAGCCGATCAGCCAGCCGAGGAAGGTCGCGCTTCCGGCATAGAGCATATATTTGCCGGTAATGCTCGAATTGCGGAAGCCCAGAGCCTTCAGCGTACCGATCTGCGTGCGCTCCTCATCGACCATGCGCGTCATCGTCGTCATGCAGACGAGCATAGCAATCAGGACGAAGAAGACCGGGAAGATATTCGCGATGCCGCTAACGATGGAGGTATCATTATCGAAGCTCCGGAAGCACGAATTCTCATCGCGCGTCAAGACATAGGTATCCGGCTTCTCGATGCCGACCCTGGAGGCCATCTCCTCCGGGATGCCGGCTTCTTCGATCAGATCCTCATAACGGGCATCGGCGAGGTCCTTCGTGAACTGCGCGATGTCGCTCTCATGCTCCGCAATCAGATCATCGTAGGCTTCGGTATAGATATCTTCACGGTCCTTCAGGGTGAGCTGAATTTCCGTAAAGGCTTCGCTCGAGAAAACATCCTTCGGCAGGTAGAAGAAGCCGCGAAGCGCTCCGTTTCCGACGGAGGTCGAACCGCGGTCCGTACCGATATATTCCGGCGAATGGACGATGCCGACAATGGTATAAGTCTCTTCGGAGAGCGTATCCTCCTGATCCGTGACGGTGATCTCTCTTCCGATATCCTCTTTCGAATATATGTGCGAATCCGCCAGACATTCATTATCCGCTTCCGGCATTCTGCCCGCATCGAGCGACGGTGTGCTGACTTCATCCGGAAGGGAAGTCAGCTTAAAGGCGCGGAGGTCTCCGTCATCATCGACCACCGCATCCACCGTCTTAAAGCCTTCGGCCTTGGCTACATCGGAACGGGCCGCCGTCTTCTCGACATCCTCTTCCGTGAATCCGAGCGTGGAGATCAGACGAAAATCATAGAAGGCATGCGTCGTCAAATAATCGTCCGCCGTATTCACCATGGCCGCACGCGAAACCTTCAGCCCGGAGAAGAATCCAACGCCGAGCATGACGATGAGGAGAATGGCCATATATCTTCCCGGGAAGGTGCAAATACTCCTCCGGGTCCTCTTAAATAATGAAGTACGCATAGGATCACCACTCAATCTCTTCGATCGGAATGATATGATCATTCAATTCATTCGACTGAATGCGGCCGTTCTTGATGCGGATGATGCGGTCGGCCATCGGAGCGATGGCTTGGTTGTGCGTGATGATGATGACCGTCGTCTTGCGCTCACGGCTGAGATCGTAAAGCATCTTAAGGACGGCCTTACCGGTCTCATAATCGAGAGCACCCGTCGGCTCGTCACAAAGAAGGAGCCGCGGGTTTTTCGCGAGCGCACGTGCAATGGCCACGCGCTGCTGTTCACCGCCCGAGAGCTGTGCCGGGAAGTTATTCTTTCGCTTCGTCAGACCGACCATGTCGATGGCTTCGTCGGCCGGGATCGGATTCTTGCAGAGCTGCGCCGCAATCTCGACATTCTCGAGCGCCGTCAGATTCGGAATGAGATTGTAGAATTGAAAGACAAAACCGACATCGTAGCGGCGATATTTGATGAGCTCGCGCTTCGTCAGCGCCGAAATCTCGCGGCCGTCGAAATAGATGTGACCGGACGTGATCGTATCCATGCCGCCAAGCATATTGAGGAGCGTCGTCTTGCCTGCACCGGAGGATCCGAGAAGCACGCAGAATTCGCCCTCCTCTACTTCGAAATCGGCATCCTGCAGTGCATGGACCTTCGCGTCTCCGCTTCCGTAGGTCTTATAGACGTGGCGAAAAGAAATATACGGTTCTTTCATCTCTATCCCCTCCGAGAAAACAATGCCTGTACTTCGGCCGGGCTCAGCTTGCGATACGATCCCGCGGCCAGTCTGCCGATGACGAGCGGGCCGAGCCTCGTCCGCTCCAGTTCGATCACCGGATGACCCATCGCCTTGAACATGCGGCGCACCTGGCGGTTCTTGCCTTCGTGAATGGTAATATCCACGACGCTGGAATTCTTGCCCTGCTTGATGACGGTCACCTTCGCCGGTGCCGTCGTGAAATCGCCCAGATCGATGCCCTTCGACAGGCGCTCCGCCTTGGCGAGCGTGAAGAAGCCCTGAACGAGAGCGCGGTACGTCTTATCGATATGGTGCGACGGATGCATAAGATGATGGAAGAGCTCGCCGTCATTCGTGATGATCAGGAGTCCGGACGTATTCGCATCCAGACGGCCGACCGGGAAGAGGCGCCCCGCATCCTCGTGGATGAGGTCGAGAACGGTCGCCCGCCCCTGCTCATCCGAAACCGTCGTGACATATCCCTTCGGTTTGTTGAGTAAATAATATACTTTTTTCTCGTTTCCTTCAATGCGGCGGCCATCGACGAGGATTTCATCCTGCTCCGTGACATCGATGCCCGGCTCCGTCAAGCGAACGCCGTTCACGGTGACGCGACCCTCTTTGATCATCGCGTCGACCTTGCGGCGGCTGGCGACACCGCAGGAAGCTAAATACTTATTGATTCGCATCGGCCTCGCCTTTCTCCTCCTCTGCCGCTTCGGAAGGCATTTTGTCCTCTTCTTCTCCGGTCAGATCGAAGACGAGCTGCACCTGCTGATAAGCCCCGTTCTCCTCCGCACGGCCGTCCTCTCGCTTGAGCTCGGCGAATTCCTGAATGTCCGGAAGCTCATCGAGATTGCGAAATCCGAACAGACGGAGGAACTCTCTCGTCGTCCGGTAGAGAATCGGACGGCCGACGCCCTCGGAGCGTCCGGCTTCTTCAATGAGGCCGCGGTTCTCGAGTCCATCGAGGACACGCTCGCTCTTGATGCCGCGGATGGCATCGATTTCGCTTCGCGTCACCGGCTGGCGATAAGCGATAATCGCCAGCACCTCGAGGGCCGCCTGCGACAGGCGTCTCACGCGAACCGGAGTGCAGAGCTTCTCAATGAAGATCGCATTCTCCGGATCTGTGACCCATTGATAGCTTCCGTCGATTTCACGGATGCGAATGCCGCGATCCCCTTCTTCATACTCCTGTCTGAGCTCCTCCAGGAGGCGGCGAACCGTCATCTTATCTGCATCGAGAACGGCAGCGGCGTCTTTGACATCGAGCGGATCCCCGAGAACGAACATCATCGATTCCAGAGCCGCTTTCATCTTCTTATCATTATACATCGGAATTCTTCTTCTCCTTCTTCTGAAGAACACGGATGGTTCCGTAATTCTTATCCTGTACGGCATCGACCTGCTGAAGCTTGACCATCTCGAGAAGTGACATAAATGAGAGCGTCACATCGTAGCGGTCGGCATGCTCCGGAAGCATTTCACCGAAGGCGAACATCTCTTCGCCCTGCGAAAAGCGTCGCTCCATCCAGGATGTCATCTCGGCGATGCGGTCCTCGAGCGACGCGCGCTGTCTTCGGATCCGCTGATAGCGCTTCCGGACCTCGCGAACGCGTTCCTTCTTGCGGAGGAACTGCAGGAAGGCCTGCACAAAGTGCTCCGAATCGGAGCGGAGGATTTCTTTCGGCTCTTTCACATATTGCGTAAGGTCTTCACACGGCTTCTCGTAGACGGATTCCTGCGACTCCCGGCAGCGAGCGAGCAGCTCCGCCTGCTTCTTGCAAAGAAGATAATCCTCGAGGCGCGCCGTGAGCTCCTCGGCGGGATCCTCCGGAAGGACCTCCCCTTCGCTCTCATTCGCGCGCGGGAGAAGCCGCTCCGACTTCAAGCGGATCAGCACGGCGGCGAGAACGATAAATTCGCTTCCGATATTGACATTGAGCTCATCCATCTCACGGAGATAAGCCAGATATTGTTCCGTGATCTCTGCGATACGGATATGATAAATATCCATTTTCGCATTCTCGAGAAGATAGACGAGAAGGTCGAAAGGTCCTTCGAAACTGTCAATGCGTACTTTGTACAAAGATCAATCCTCCATGATGCGGCGAAGTCCCTCTCCGAACGGCGGGCGAACGATGCCCCGCTCGGTGATGACTGCCGTGATATATTCGGCATCCGTGATGTCAAAAGCCGGATTCAGAAGTCCGACCCCCTCCGGCGCTGTCGGCTGCTTGAAGCCGTACGAGCGAATCTCTTCGCCGTCTCTTTTCTCGATCTCGATTGCCTCGCCGTTCGGAAGCGAAAGGTCGACAGTAGAGGTCGGAAGAAGGACATAGAAAGGAATGCCGTATTCCTTGGCCAGGACGGCAAGGCCCGAGGTTCCGATCTTGTTCGCCATGTCCCCGTTCGCGGCCATGCGGTCGCAGCCGACGAGAACGGCATCGATCCAGCCCCGTTTCATGACATAAGAGGCCATGTTGTCGCAGATGAGCGTCACATCGGCATCTGACTTCATAAGTTCCCAGGTCGTGAGGCGCGCCCCCTGAAGAAGCGGCCGCGTCTCATCGGCATAAATGCGAAATCCGTAGCCGCGCTCCGTGCCGAGATGAAGCGGCGCCAAGGCCGTCCCGTAACCCGTCGTAGCTAATGCGCCGGCATTGCAATGCGTGAGAATGCCCATATCCGGTCGCAGGAGAGAAAGGCCGTTCTCCGCGATCCTGAAGCACGCATCCCGGTCCTCACGGTGAACGGCTTCCGCTTCGGCGAGCAGACGCTCCCGAATCCTTCCGAACGTACCGGCCGTGCGGACTGCCGCTTGAAGCGCATCTTCACAGGTTTTCTCCATGCGCGTGACGGCCCATGAGAGATTCACTGCCGTCGGACGCGACGAACGAAGATACCGTCCCTTCTCGCGATAGGCGGCAAGGCATTCCTCTTCCTTATACGGAAGGGAGGCATCTCTCTTCGAAAGCTGCTCGGCAAGAAGGACCTCATCCCAGGCAATCACCATGCCGTAAGCCGCTGCCACACCGATGGCCGGAGCCCCTCGAACGGCAAGCGTGCGGATAGCGCTCCACACCTCGGCCGTCGACCCGAGCACCCGATAGACCGTTTCAGAAGGAAGACGGCGCTGATCTAAGATATGAAGTGCACCATCCCAGGACAGCGTCGGATAATCCAGAATACTCATCATGCATGCTCCTTCTTGAAGGCATCGTCGAAATAGATCTGCTCGAGATAAAGTCCGTTCGGCGGCGCCGTGAATCCCGCCCTGCTCCGGTCGCAGGCCTCAAGAACCGCCTTCACATCCTCAGGTTCCCTCTTCCCGAGACCGACCTCGACGAGAGTTCCCGTCATGATGCGAACCATATTATAGAGGAAGCCGTCCCCCGTCACGCGAAGCACGGTCTCCTCCCCTTGTTCCTCGACCGTATAATCGAAGATCGTACGAACCGTCGTCTCCCTCGGAATGCCTCCGGCCGTCTCAAAGGATTTGAAATCATGTGTTCCGATCAAGTAAGACGCTCCCTCCGCTATCCGCACCGTATTCAGATCTTTGCCGAGCTGGTAGACATGGTTCCGCTTAAAGATATCCCCGCTCCGGTCAATTCGGTAGCGATAGGTCTTGCCGCGGCAGGAAAAGCGCGCGTGGAAATCCGCCGGCACCTCTCTTGCTTCAAGGATGCGGATATCCCCCGGCGCGCCGCTTCGCCCGAGACCGCCGGCCCCGAAGCGACGATTCAGAATCGTTGCAAGCTCTTCCGTCGGAAGCGGCAGATCCCATACGAAGGAAGCGCACTGACCGAGAGCATGGACGCCGCTGTCCGTGCGGCTCGTACCGTGAATAGCAATTTCTTCGCCGGCGAGGTGGCGAAGCACATGCTCAATTTCGCCCTGCACAGTGCGCACCTCCGGCTGCTTCTGCCAGCCGTGGAAATTCGTCCCGTCATATTCGATCTTGAGCAGGATATTCTTCTCTCTCCGTTCTGTCATCGCGATCCTTTCTCGCATTAAAAGAAAATTCTCCACCCCGTCCCGTAGAAGAAGAGCAGATAAAATGTCGCCGCAAAGAAGGCATAAGGGAGCATCGGGCGGCGACTTTTCGCAGCACCGGACCTCCCCCGCTCCGTTCGGCGGGTCCCGGTGAAAAAGAGGATCAGGAGATGGAGGGCCTGGAGAAGCGTCGTCAGGATAAAGATATAGATCACGCCCTCGCGTCCGAGCGTCAGTCCGACGACGAGATAGAATTTAATATCCGCGCCGCCGTAAGCCTCTGCATGATAGAGGACATGCGCCAAGCCTTCCGTCACCAGAATCAGAATCAGCGCCGCAAGGAGACCGGCCGCCGGCTCCCACCAATACTCATGGAGTGGGATGAAGCCGAAGGCGGTCAGGGCCAGAAGGAGCTGCAGCTGATCCGGGACGATATGATAGAGATGATCGGAGACCGCCATCCACATCATGATAAAGAGAAAGAGCAGCGCCGCCGATTCATAAGCAAAGCTGCTCCGAATAGCAAGATACAATCCTGCAGAACCGAAATAAAGCGTCAGGAGGAGCTTCCACGGCGTGCTCGGAAGGCGCTGTCTGCCTTGCTCCATGGAAGCACGCAGAGCCTCCGGAAGAGCGCCCCGCTTCGAGCCGTCCTCCGCCGTCCCGTTCGATCCATCGCGGTACCAATTCGGCGGGAAATGATTAAACCAGACCACGCCGCCGTTCCCGAGAAGGAGCGCAGCAAGCATCGTGACCGCCGTCCGAATGATAAGATCCGTCGAAAATATTGTCATCTTCGCTGTCCCGCCCGCTATCGCTGATTCGAGCGACGCCAGATGCAGCGCTTCTCCGCCTCGGCAATGAGCTCCTCGCGGAAATGCGGATGAGCGATATTGATCAGGGCTTCGGCACGCTCCCAGGTCGTGCGACCGGCAAGCGGCGCCATGCCGTATTCCGTCACGATGGTGCTCGCCTGGCTCCGCGGGTCGGTGATGATATCGCCGCCGTCGAAGGACGGGCGAATATTGGAATGAAGCTCGCCCTTCTTATCCGTGAAGGTCGACGCGACGATGATGAAGCTCTGCGACGTCGGATTATCATAAGCACCGGTCATGAAATCGAGCTGACCGCCCGTTCCGCTGAGGTGACGGGTGCCGGCCGATTCCGAAGAGATCTGACCGTAGAGGTCGACGCCGATACAACTGTTGATCGAAACGAAATTATCGATCTCACGGATAACGCGCGGATCGTTGACATAATGCATCGGGCAGATGCAGGAAGCATCCTCGGCTGCCGCCCAGTCATAGAGCTCCTGTGATCCGTAGACGAGGCCGAAGACCGACTTGCCGCGGAAGATGCCCTTCTTCCCGAGGTTCGTCAGCTTACCGGCGCGCGCCATATCGAGATATGCATTGACAAGGAGCTCGGAGTGTACGCCGAGGTCCTTGAGATCGGAGGCGGCGATCTCCTTGCCGATAGCATCCGGCATGCCGCCGACGCCGAGCTGAATGCAGGAACCGTCGCGCATCTGCGGAACGATTTGCTTCGCAATCGCATCCCCGATCTCTCCGCCCGGAACGGAAGGAATCTCGACGAGCGGATCGTGTTCGCCCTCGACGATGCCGTCCACCTCGCTGATATGAACCGTATTCCCGAGCCCGAAGATGCGAGGCAGGTTCTCATTCACCTCGAGGATGACCTTATCCGCCCGCTCGATGACCGAACGAAGATGGCAGGTATTGATAGACAAATTAAAGTAGCCGTGCTCGTCCATCGGCGCCACAGCAAGAAAAGCTACATGAACAGTCAGGAAACGCTCATAATAGCTCGACAGATTGCGGAAGAGCATCGGGCTGAAGAAGCACTGCCTGCGGTCGACCAATTTGCGCTCATTGGCGACGGTATACCAGGAATTGTACGTGAAGTGCTCCTGCTCCGGATCCGCCTCGACGACGGCGAGCGGCCTGTTCATGATGAGGCCGCGGATCTTGACATCCGTAAGCTCCTCTTTGCGATTCGCCAGCGCGCGGTCGATGAGGACCGGGAAGCTCTGGTGTGCGCCGTA
The DNA here is from genome assembly GCA_949286985.1 of uncultured Eubacteriales bacterium. Lineage (GTDB taxonomy): Bacteria > Bacillota > Clostridia > Peptostreptococcales > Anaerovoracaceae > Mogibacterium. The sequence continues at coordinate 10,490 of CASEEM010000028.1, read as the reverse complement.
ATCGATCCAGTCGCCGCTTTGAACGAGCGTGGCGGCCTCTTCCGGCGTCATTCTCTTACGCTTATATTCTTCCGAATAATTCACGGCCTTCCTCCTTATTTCTTCTTATCGATATGACGGACATTGCGGCCGTCGGCAGCCGACTTGCCGGAATCCGTCTTCGGCTTCTTCTTATAACCCGGCTGACCCTTCTTGCCCGGCTTATGAAGAGCCTCAGCCTCTCTGCGCTGACGCTCCTCCATCTCCTTCCGGAGCTTCTTCTTGCGACCGCCGCCGATCTCGTACCAGAGGTCGATCAGCGCTGCGATCGCAATGCCGGCATAGAGAATATACTTGACGTGCGAACCGCTTTCGGCATCCTTGCTCGAAACGGCATAAGAGGCAACCGGCATCATCGCAGCCATCAGGACAAATCCGATATATTTGAGGTGCATCTTCCAATTCTTCATCTTCTAATCCTTTCTCCCTGAACGCTCACAGGCGGCCTCGCGATAACCTTCCATCCACGCCCGAAGATCGCGGAAGACCTCTTCGCGGTCCTTCTCATGGAGGATTTCATGGCGGTCCTCCTCATAGAGCTTGATATCGAGAAGCGCATTCGAATGTTCGACATATTGAATAAAGCTGTTTCGTACGCCTTCGCCGAAGCCGCCGACCGGATCCTTCGCTCCCGAGACGAAAAAGATCGGGAAATTCTTCGGAATCCGCTTCATTGCCTTCGTATCCTGCGAAGCGCGAATCGCAGCGAACAGCGTCTCATAAGCCGATACCGTGAATATGAAACCGCATCGCTTCTCCTTGACATAGAAGTCGACGATGGCTTCTTCTCTCGTAAGCCAATCATACGGTGTTCGGGACGGCTTAAAGTGACGATTGTACGAACCGAAAGCAAGTTTATCGAGGAATTTGCTCCGATGCCGGTCTCCGCGGAGCTTCATGAGGGCTCTCGCCGTCAGGCTGCCGAGGAAGAGCATCGGTGCCGGCTGATAGCCCGTGCCCATCACGATGAGCCCCGTCAGATGCGAGGCCATCGGCTCTCCGTTCGTCCCTTCCAAGACGGCATAATCGCGGACGAGGAAGGAGCCCATGCTGTGGCCGAGCAGGAAATGCGGCACGCCGGGATATTGCGCCTGTACCGATTGACGGACGAAATCGATGTCCTTGAGCAGCACATCGAGGCCGTTCTCACCGAAATATCCGTAATCCTCCACCGTCCTCACGGATTCTCCGTGGCCGAGATGGTCATGACCCACGACGAGCCAGTCCCGCTCCGCCATCCATGCAGCATATTCATCATAACGTTCGATGAACTCCGCCATTCCGTGAACCAACTGAAGAATGCCCTTCGGTTCTCCGTCGGGCACCCAATAACGAACATGGATCATCGTCTTGCCGTCGCCCGAGAGAAACTCGCGGTCTTCTCGCTTCATACGATCCTCCTGTATCCTCTTCTGTTTCACTCCGCGTCCTTCGCATGCGGACGTTCTCCGTGAAATTGATAATAGGTCGTCTTCAGACGTCCGTTATAGAGCTTACGGCGTCTGTCCGCCTTGCGGCCGACCTCATCCTCCAGATGATCATCGGTCGTAATCACGAAGAGCGACCATGTCGGACGGTCGCGAAGGATCTCACCGTACTTACGGTGAATCGCTGCAATCGCTTCGTCCTCGCCGATACGCTCTCCGTACGGCGGATTCGTAATAATTATACCATAATCCTCTTCAGCACGGAATTTCTTCATATCCATACGGCTCCAGCGAATATCCTCGCCGACGCCGGCTTCCTCGGCACTCGCCTTGGCAATAGCAAGCGCCTTGGCATTGATGTCGAAGCCGATAATCTCCAGCGGCGCATCATAATCGATCTCCGCATAAGCTGCTTTGCGCTCTTCCTTCCAGATCTCCGGAGAGATCCATTCAAAGCCCTCCGCCGCGAAATGCCGGTTGAGGCCCGGCGCAATGCCGCGCGCCATCATCGCCGCTTCGATCAGGATGGTGCCGGATCCGCAGCACGGGTCGACAAGAAGACGCGGCGGGAGGTTTTTCTCCTTCACCTTCTCGGGACGCATCACGCCTTCCTTCCAGTAGCTGAGCGAGACGAGCGCCGCTGCCAGCGTTTCCTTCATCGGCGCCGCCACATCGGCCGTACGATAGCCGCGCTTATGAAGTCCCTGCCCGCTCGTATCGAGCTGAATCGTCACGTGGTCCTTCAGGATGGTGAAGCGGATGCGGTAAACCGCGCCCGTCTCCTCGAAGCGGTCGCGGACATAGAAGTCTCCGAGCCTGCGAACGATGGCCTTCTTGATGATGCTCTGGCAGGTAGGAACGGAATGAAGCGCCGACTTCACGGAAGTTCCGACCACAGGAAAAGAGGCATCCACCGGGAGATACTCTTCCCACGGGATGCCTTGCACGCATTGAAACAATTCTTCGAAGGTCTTCGCATCGAATTCGGCAAGGCAGAGATAAATGCGCTCCGCCGTCCGAAGACGCAGATTCGAGCGGACAATTGCCCGCTCGTCTCCGCGAAAATAGACCTTGCTGTCTTCCGTCTTCGTGACCTCATATCCGAGCGATTGAATCTCGCGACGGACGACAGCCTCGAGACCGAAGGTGGTACTTGCAATCAAATCATAAAGCATGTTAAATCGAATACTTTCCGGAATACTCCTCGTAATTCTGCTTGAAGACCGGATCCTCCTTCGCCTTCAGGCTGTGCGTATATGCATGCATGAAAAGGTTGTTGCGCTCAAGTTCCAGCGCCGAAGCTGCAATATTCGAGCAGTGGTCGGAGACTCTCTCGATATCGCCGAGGACATCCTGGAGGATGAATCCCATCTCAATCGTGCTCTCGCCCTGCTTCAGTCGCGCAATATGGTTGACGCGAATGGTCTGAACGAGATCGTCGATGACCTCCTCGAGCGGCTCAACCTTCACGGCATCGTCGAGATTATCATAGATGACGGCCGACTTCGTCAGCGTCACAATCTCCTCCATCGCATTCGTCAGCGTGCGAAGCTCTGCCTTCGCTTTTCCCTGGAACTCCAGATGTTTCTCATGAAGCTCGGTGACGCTCTCCGCGATGTTAAGGGCATGGTCGCCGATACGCTCCGCATTCGTAATCGTCTGCAGCATCATGGAGACATGTGCCGAGTCACGGTCCGAAAGTTCACTCTTCGAGAGCTCGACATTGAAAGAACCGAGCAGGTCTTCGTAGCGATCCAGGCGCTGCTCATCTTCGCGAATCTTCGCATAGAGATCATCGGAATATCCGTCCGAGAGAATGATCGCATTGCGATAAGCCTGAAAAGCGATGACAACCATCTCTCTCATCTTCTTCATCGCTTCCTGTACTGCTACGGAAGGCGTATGCAGAAGACGGGAGTCGAGGAAGGTCTTCTCTTCCTCCTTCTCCGGCTCGTCCTTGACGAATTTCTTACTGATTGCGACCAGTTGATTATTGAACGGAAAGAGAATGATCGTCGTCGCAATATTGAAGAGCGAGTGGATAACAGCGATGTCGACCGGACCGGCCGTGCGATCGAAAATCGCGAGGCCGACGAAATAATTCAAGATGCAGTAAACGGTCATGAAAATGGCCGTACCGATGATATTAAACGTGATATGAACGACGGCAACGCGCTTCGCATTCTTGTTGACGCCGATGGCCGAGATGACCGAGGTGACGCAGGTACCGATGTTCTGACCCATGATGATCGGAATGACCATCGCGTAGCTGAGTCCGCTCGTGAGCGACAGCGCCTGCAGGATACCGACGGATGCCGAAGAACTCTGAATGATCGCCGTGACGATGAGACCCGTGGCCAGTCCGAACAGCGGATTGTTGAAGGCCGTCATGATGCTCGTGAACTCCGGCATATCCTTCAGCGGCTCCATCGCATCGCTCATGAACTCCATGCCGTACATCAGGAGCGCGAAGCCGATCATGACCGTACCGATATCCTTCTTGCGGTTCGACTTCGCGACCATGATCAAGAGAACACCGATCAATGCAATGATCGGAGAGAACGTCGCCGGCTTCAGCAGGTTGACGAAGAAATTCTCACTCTCGATACCGACGAGCGACAGAATCCACGCCGTGACCGTGGTACCGATGTTCGTACCCATGATGACGCCGACCGTCTGCGTGAGCTGCATGATGCCCGAGTTGACAAGACCGACGAGCATGACCGTAACTGCAGAAGAACTCTGGATGACAGCCGTTACGCCGAGACCGAGAAGGAGCGCCTTGACCTTGTTCGACGTCATGCCGCGAAGGATGGACTCCAGCTTGCTGCCCGCCATCTTCTCGAGGCCCTGCGACATGACCGACATGCCGTACAGGAAAATCGCCAAACCGCCGAGCAAAGTGATAACCATAGTAAATGCCATATCGTAATGCCTCCGGCAAAGTGCCTGATACCCTCATAAGGGCAATGTGTTTTACACATACTTTTCACAATTTTAACCTAACGCTTACATAATACATGAAGCACCGATCAATTTCCAGCACTTTCCGCTCATTCGAGACCTTTTCGACGATTTCCTAAGAAAAAACCGCACCTCGCGAGGTGCGGTTGCTTTGAACACTCGGATATTAATCCACTTTGACCTTATCCCAGGCCTTCGACATGCGCTTGATCTCCTTCTCACTCGGATTGCCGCGACGGATCTGCTTGAGATAAACCTCCTTCGGAATGCCCATGGTCTTATAGACCTTGAGGACCTTCTTCGAATAATTATCGACATAGAAGAAGAATCCGGCGAAATAAGCCACACCGAGGAGCGTAGCGACGAGCGCTGCGATCCAGTTGATGAGGAGCGCACCGGCGATGATGAGAATAATCCAGACGATCATAACCACACGGTTGATCTTCGTCCAGCGCTTCATATCGATCGGCTTCGGCGTCTGAATGTTCTTCTCCTTCATCTGCTGCTTATAGACATTGTGCTGATATCCCTTCGACTGCCGGATATACTGCGGCGGCCGCTGCTTACCCTTACTCATATCCACTCATCCTTTTCTTTATAAAATTAACACGAAATATTCTAGCATATCCCCCTAAGCGGTTCAAGGGTAAAACCCGCAAAACAGCGCATGTTAGCCGTCATCACGGTCCGTATGGACATCGACATCGACTTCTACGTCCGTCACATTGCTGCGGTAGCTCTCGAGCTCCTTCGCCGCATCCGGCGAAGACGAAGAACGGGAACTTGTCGAACGGCGATATGTCGTATAAGTCGTATCCTGGTCCTGCGCATCTCCTCTTCGCGACGAACCCGTCCGGCGCGCCGACGACGTGACCATGAGCAGGAGAAAGATACCGGCGAAGAGAATGAAGAACGGCGAAAAGAGCACCGATGCCAGAAGTCCCAGCATCAGAAGGAAGATACTCATCGCAAGACATCCGCAGCCCTGTTCGTTATTGTTGTACATATTTCACCTCATAATGATAGATATTACATATAGTAACATACTCCGCGCCCGTCATATGGATAAGCGGTGAAGATTTCATTTGCAAGGTCGCCCCTTCCCGATAAAAAAGAGAGCTCCCGAAGGAGCTCTCTCGTTTTATCACATCGGAGATATCGGATCTAGCCGAAGTATCTCTTGAGGAGTCCGGCAAATGCCTTGCCGTGTCTTGCCTCGTCTCTTGCCATCTCGTGAACCGTGTCATGAATTGCATCGAGGTTAGCAGCCTTTGCTCTCTTCGCGAGATCGGCCTTGCCTGCCGTAGCGCCGTTCTCTGCAGCAACACGTGCCTCGAGGTTCTCCTTCGTGCTGGAGCTGACGACCTCACCGAGGAGCTCCGCAAACTTAGCAGCGTGCTCAGCCTCTTCCCAAGCAGCCTTCTCGTAATAGAGACCGACTTCCGGATAACCCTCTCTGTGAGCAGCGCGTGCCATAGCGAGGTACATACCTACCTCCGTGCACTCACCCTCGAAGTTGGCGCGAAGATCAGCAAGGATATCCTCGCTGACGCCCTCAGCAACGCCGATGACGTGCTCAGCAGCCCAGGACATCTCCTCATCCTGCTTGATGAACTTGTCAGCCGGAACTCCGCATACCGGGCACTTCTCCGGTGCCTGATCTCCCTCATGAACATATCCGCATACAGAACAAACCCACTTAGCCATGGTATTTCTCCCTTCTCGGCCTTCGCCGTATCCTAACCTTAAAAGCTTATTTCTACTTTATTATAACAGTTTTTCTTGCTGTTGTCTTTATTATACCTTTTTAGTTCAGATTGTCAATCGATTTTACAAAATTATTTTGATCGTTTTTGCATTTTTCGCCTTTCTTGAAAGCCCTTCACCCATCAAGTATAATAAGCATAATGAGGTGAAACATATGAAAATTCAAAAATCCGCAGAAGATTATCTCGAGACCATGCTGCAGCTCAAGAGAGAAAAGGGTTATATCCGCTCGATTGACATCGCAAGACATCTCGAAGTCACGAAGCCGAGTGTCTCTTATGCGACCAAAAGGCTTCGCGAAAACGGTTATATTACCATGGCTGATGACGGTCAGATCGAGCTGACCGAGGAAGGATTCGCCATCGCCGCCAAGATCGACGAGCGCCACCGAACCCTATTCCGCTTCCTGACCAAGATCGGCGTCTCCGAGGAGACGGCCGCAGAGGATGCCTGCCGCATTGAGCACGATCTCAGCGACGAGACCTTCCGGGCTATCTGCCGTCATCTGGAAGAAGAAGACTAACGCACCGGCATCACGAAAGGAGCATTCCATGTCATTGACCCCATCCACCGCAACACTCGGCATCATCGGCTTCGGAAGCATGGCGCAGGCCGTCACCGACGGACTCCTTCGTGAAGACGTTCTCCCGGCCGATCACATCCAAGTCCTCGGACGCAACCGTGCGAAGCTCGAGAAGAACGCAGCCGCTCGCGGCGTCATCCCGGCAGCGAATGAAGAAGATCTCATCCGCCGTTCCGACGTCATCCTGCTCGGCGTCCTCCCTCCGCAGGTATTACCGATTCTCGATGCATACCGCGACCTCTTCGCGCAAAAGCTCGTGCTCTCGCTGGCCGCCGGTCTCAGCACGAGCGCTCTCAAAGAACACCTTCCGGAATCCTCCGGTGTCATCACCTTCCTGCCGAACACGCCGGTCGCTGTCGCCGCCGGCATCTTCATCACGGACGAACACATGCGTGCAAATGAAGAACAGCGCGCCTTCTATGAAGCGCTTTTCTCCCCGATTGCATCCATCGAATACCTTCCGCAGAATCTGGTCAGCGCCGCGACGGCCATCGCCGGCTGCGGCCCGGCCTTCGCTTCCATGATGGCGGAAGCGCTCGGCGATGCCGCTGTCAAGAACGGCATCCCGCGCGACAAGGCCTATCGCCTCGCCGCCGCCATGCTCCGCGGCGTCGGTTCCCTCCTCCTCGAGAGCGGAACGCACCCGGCCGTCATCAAGGACGGTGTCTGCTCTCCGGGCGGCACTACCATCTGCGGCGTCACATCGCTCGAGGAAGACGGATTCCGTTCTTCTCTCGTCCATGCCGTCGACGCTGTCATTGAGAGGGAAAAAGAGTTATAAGAACAGCAACACGAAAAACAGCGGGGGTCTCCATTCGGAGGCCTCCCGCTGTTTTTAATTATTCCTTAGAACAATCCGATAATCGTGCCGTCCTCCATGACGTCCATGCCGACCGCGGCCGGCTCCTTCGGGAGTCCCGGCATCGTCATGATGGATCCGGTCAGCGCGACGATGAATCCCGCACCGGCCGAGATGCTGACCTCGCGGACCGTGATGCGGAATCCCGTCGGTGCACCCAGCTTCGTCGGGTCATCGGTGAACGAGGACTGCGTCTTCGCCATGCAGATCGGGAGCTTGTCAAAGCCGAGGCGCGTCAGATCCTCCATCTGCTTCACAGCCTTCGCCGAGAAATCGACGCCGTCCGCACGGTAAATCTCGCGGGCGATCGTCTCGATTTTGTCTTCGATGGTACCGACGAGTTCGTACAGCGGATGGTAATGCGACTTCTCATTCTCACAGATATCCACGACTGCGCGGGCGAGATCGAGACCGCCCTCGCCGCCCTTCGCGAAGACCTCGGAGAGGACGAAACGAACGCCCATCTCATCGCAGAGATTCTCGAGGAGCTCGAGCTCTGCCTCCGTATCCGTCGGGAAGCGGTTGATAGCAACGATCGACGGAACGCCGAACTTCGCGACGTTCTCGACGTGGCGCTTGAGGTTCGCCGCACCGGCGCGAAGCGCTTCGAGGTTCTCTTCACCGAGCGCATTCTTCGAAACACCGCCGTTCATCTTGAGCGCACGGACCGTCGCTACGATAACAGCGCAGTCCGGATGAAGATCGGCATAACGGCACTTGATATCGAAGAACTTCTCCGCACCGAGGTCGGCGCCGAAACCGGCCTCCGTAATGACATATTCCCCGAGCTTGAGGGCCGTCTTCGTCGCCATGACGGAGTTGCAGCCGTGCGCGATATTCGCGAACGGTCCGCCGTGAATGAGAGCCGGCGTATGCTCCAGCGTCTGAACGAGATTCGGCTTAATGGCATCCTTCAAAAGAAGCGCCATAGCGCCCGTTGCCTCGATATCGTCTGCCGTAATCGGATTCTTGTCAACATCATAAGCGACGATCATACGCGACAGGCGAACCTTGAGATCCTCGAGATCCTTGGCCAGACAGAGGATAGCCATGATCTCCGAAGCGACCGTGATATCGAAGCCGGACTCACGCGTCACGCCGTCGCCCTTGTTGCCGAGACCGACAACGATATTTCGGAGCACGCGGTCATTCATATCGATGACGCGCTTCCATACGACGCGCTTCGTATCGATGCGGAGACGATTGCCCTGATGAATGTGATTATCGAGCATAGCAGCGCAGAGATTGTGCGCCGACGTAATCGCATGGAAATCGCCCGTGAAATGCAGGTTGATATCCTCCATCGGAACGACCTGCGAATATCCGCCGCCGGCGGCTCCGCCCTTCTTGCCGAAGCAAGGTCCGAGCGATGGCTCGCGAAGCGTCGTGATGGTCTTCTTGCCGAGCTTATTCAGTGCCATCGAAAGACCGATATTCGTCGTCGTCTTACCTTCGCCGGCAGTCGTCGGATTGATGGCCGTCACGAGCACGAGATGACCGTCCTCCTTCTTATGAAGGTTCTTGACGGCAAACGGAGAGATCTTCGCCTTATATCTTCCGTAAAGCTCGAGATCCTCTTCACGAATGCCGAGATCGGCAGCAATATCCTGAATCGGCAGCATCTGCGCTTCCTGTGCAATCTGAACGTCTGTCTTCATGGGCCCTCCTTGTTTCATCAAAAATGATTCTAAACGTATTTTTAATTATACAACTGTCCCGCGCGGTAGTACAATTAAAATAGGCGAAAACAATAATACCGAAAAGCGATAAGAGCAAGGAGGTGCTGTATGAATACGTTTGATATCATCCGCGACCGCTGGTCCGTCCGCTCCTTCGAGGATGTTCCCGTCAAAAAAGACGACCTCGATGCCGTACTCGAGGCCGGCCGTCTCGCTCCGACAGCGAAGAATCAGCAGCCGATCCATATTTACGTCCTCGAGAGCGACGAAGCGCTTGCCTGCGTTGACCGAGCGACATCCTGCCGCTACGGCTCGCGCACCGTTCTCCTCGTCGCCGCCCTCACAGACAAGGTCTGGGTCAACCCGTTCGACGAAGGTCATACCAGCGTCGACGTCGATCCGACGATCGTCGCCGATGCGATGATTCTCACCGGCTGGGAGCGCGGCGTCGGCTCCTGCTGGGTCGATCATTTCGATCCGGAGGTCCTGCAGAAGGGCCTCGACCTCGGCATCAACGAAAGACCGGTCCATCTCATCCCTCTCGGTTACCCGGCCGAGGGCGCGCGCCCGGCACCGCGGCATTTCATCCGCAAGAGCCTCGATGAGCTCGTCACGCGAAAGTAATTCTTTGCCACAATGTCAAGTGATGAATTCAATAAAAGTCAAAATCAAAGAGCAACATAACGTAAGAAGATTGACGCTTGACAGTCTCCTGAAAGAACACTATAATAATGAGCGTAAAATTTGAGTGGACTTTTCCGGATTCGATCATCTTTTTGCCACACAGCTATCTTGTGATAGCCGTGTGGCTTTTTTGTTGTCTGCATCCCGGAAAATCCGGCAGAACGGAGGATGGTACTTATATGGAAAATGATTTTTTGTCTCTTATCACCACGCGCCGCAGCGTAAGGGCCTATCAAGCAGAACCTGTACCCGCTGAGGCTCTGGACGCCGTACTGGAAGCGGGGACTTACGCGCCTACCGGCGGCGGACGTCAATCCCCCACCATTATTGCAATTACAGACCCCAACTATAGACAGGAGATCGCAAAGTTAAACGCAGAAGTGATGGGGAGCAGCACAGACCCCTACTATGGTGCGCCTGTCGTGGTTTTGGTTTTGGCAGATGGCAGTGCAAGCACCTTTGTGGAGGATGGAAGCTGCGTCCTTGAA
>CASEEM010000027.1 GCA_949286985.1 uncultured Eubacteriales bacterium | reverse complement strand
ATTCCTGTTTGCGGGAGGTTGGATCGCGGTGCTTGCTGTTGTAATATGCTGTCTCTTTGGGGCGGCTCTTTACTTTTTTGGCGACAGCAGTTCCAATGATTATCTTCCCGTAAGTGCAGAAGTGGAAAGCTATACTCCGGTAATAGAAAAGTATGCGAAGGAATACGGGATATCGGAATATGTGGAGCTGATCAAGGCGGTAATGATGCAGGAATCAGGCGGCAGGGGTACGGATCCCATGCAGGCTTCAGACTGCAGCTTTAATACGAAGTATCCGAAAAAGCCAAACGGGATAACCGATCCGGAGTACTCCATAAGCTGCGGTATCCAATATCTTAAAAGCACTCTTACAGCTGCGGGAGTCCAAAATCCGGTGGATATGGACAGGATAAAGCTTGCCCTGCAGGGGTATAACTTCGGTGTGGGATATATATCATGGGCGCTTGAAAACCACGGTGGATATTCGAAGGCGGGAGCCGTAGAATATTCCAAACAGCAGGCGAAGAAAAACGGATGGTCTTCATATGGAGATACGGATTATGTGGAACATGTGCTTAGATATTATCCATATGGCAACTATTCCTATGATGTTATCTTTAACGGAAGCGGAAAGTTGGGACTTCCGATAGCAGGTATGACACAGGGAAATATAACTTCTCATTTCGGACCGAGATCTTCTCCGGGAGGGATCGGCTCAACAAATCATCAGGGACTGGACATCGGCTTTCCTACCGGGACAAAGGTGCTTGCATGTGAATCGGGAACAGTAACTTCCGCAGGCTGGAATGGAGGGCTTGGAAAATGCATTATCATCAGGCATAGTAGCAGCCTTGAGACTGTTTACGGACATCTCAGCAAGATCAATGTATCAAAAGGACAGAAAGTAGTGAGAGGTCAGGTGATCGGTGAAGTTGGAAATACAGGTAACTCAACAGGACCGCATCTGCATCTGGGAGTCAGGCTAAACGGCAGTTATGTGAATCCGGAAAAGGGATGGCTGAGCATGGGGAAATAGAAAGACGAGACAGGGTGTTTTTCCTGTCTCTTTACATACCGATTGCTGAATGCTGTAAGTGTGAGGTATAATAAAAAACATAGTATTGAGCAAGAGATAAATGTAACAGAAAGAAAAAACGGAGATTACATGAACGCAGTACACACAAGGGATCGTATCTTTCTCATTATGAAGATGCTTTATGAGAAAAGTGATGAAAATCATCCTTTAGCAACAAATGAAATTATGGATTTTCTTGCACAGAATGGAATTACTGTAGACAGGAAAACCTTTAGAGAAGACATGAACTTTTTGATCCAGTCAGAGGATCTTGATATAATCAGGATTAAAAGCTCTCCCAATAAATATTTCTGGGGTGAGCGGGTGTTTGAAATTCCGGAACTAAAGCTATTGATTGACGCAGTTTCCGCAGCTCGTTTTATCAGTCAGGATAAGAGCGATGATTTGATCAAAAAGCTCATTGCTCTGGCAGGAAAGAGCCAGCGCCACGAGCTGATTCGTAATGTACATGGCACTGGGAAAATGAAGGCGGATAACCGCAGGCTGTACTATATTGTAGATATCTTAAACGATGCAATCAATCAGAAGAAAAAGATTCAATTTCAATATTACGAATATGACGGGCAAAAGCAGAAGGTGCTCCGCCATGATGGAGAAGAGTATATCCTAAGCCCATACGCGCTCTATTGGAATGAGGACAATTATTATCTGGTGGGATTTTCTGAGAAACGGCAGAAGGTGATTACTTTTCGAGTAGACCGCTTATGCTTGCCGGAAATTTTAGAAGAAGCAGCTATCTCAGAACCGAAAGACTTTAATATATCGGATTTTGGCAACAAGGTTTTCCGCATGTTTGGCGGAGAAGAAACGATAGTGAAACTTTTGTGTAAGGACGCGTTGATGAAATATATCATTGACCAGTTCGGCACAGAAGTAGAGACGCAAACGCACAGCGATGGCACTTTTACCGCATGTGTCTCCGTAGAACTTAGCCCGGCTTTTTACGGCTGGGTGTTCCAGTTTGCCGGAAAGATGAGGATATTGTCACCGGAGAAAGCGGTAGATGAGTATAAAACTATGAGGGAGCATATTTAGATAAGGCAATATAATGGAGAAAATAATGAAAAAGATTTTAATCATTGAGGACGATAATGAAATCAACAATATGACGGCGGAAGCGCTGAACAAGGCGGGCTATTCCTGTGATCAGGCATTTTCCGGAACCGAAGCGCTGTTTTATCTGGATAAAGAAAGATATGCGCTTGCTATCATGGATCTGATGCTGCCGGGTCTTTCAGGAGAGGAACTGCTTCCGAAGCTGAAGGAAAAGCAAGATATCCCAGTCATCGTCATTTCGGCAAAGGACAGCCTTGACAGCAAGGTCGATCTTTTGGTCGGTGGTGCGGAGGATTACCTGACGAAACCTTTTGCGATACGGGAATTAATCGCAAGGGTTGGCGTACAGATTCGGAAGACCTCTGGAAGCGAGAAGATCCCAGAATTGAGGTATAAAGATCTTATGCTGGATATGCAGGAGTATACAGCGTCTGTAAACGGAAAGGAGATCCAGCTAACGCGACAGGAATTTCGGATACTGGAGCTCATGATGTCGAATCCAAACAAAGTCTATTCCAAACAGGAAATCTATGATTATGCATGGGAGGATTACTATATCGGGGAAGACAAGACGATCAATGTGCATATCAGCAATATACGAAAGAAATTGAAAAAAGAGTCGGATGCGGATTACATAGAAACCGTTTGGGGGATCGGTTTCCGGCTGGCAAAATAACTTTACCTTTTCTTAAACATTGCTTTGCGTTTGTTTGGCACTTCGCTCCAATAATAGCAATGTAAAAGAAAGGAGCGTGCTGTATGGAATATATACTGGAAACGAAAAATCTGACAAAACAATACGGCAGACAGAAAGCGGTCGATTCTGTAAATCTCCATGTAAGACAGGGAGATATCTACGGGTTAATCGGAAGAAACGGAGCCGGCAAAACTACGATCATGAAAATGATAAGCGGGCTTGCCGCACCTACTGAGGGAAGTTTTTCCATCTTTGGACATGAGGGAAGAACAGCAGAACTTTATATGTCACGGCTGGGGACACTGATCGAGGCCCCGGGAATCTATCCGAATATGACGGCAAGAGCGAATCTTAAGATAAAATGTCTTGCCATGGGAGTAAGGAAAAAGAACGAGATTGATGAGCTTTTGGAGATAGTCGGTCTTGCGGATACCGGAAGAAAAAGAGTGAAGAATTTTTCGCTTGGTATGAAGCAGAGACTGGGAATCGCATTGGCACTCGTAGGTGAACCAGATATCTTGATCCTTGACGAACCGATCAACGGCCTTGATCCGCAGGGAATCGCGGAAGTGCGTGAGATTCTTGTTAGACTGAACAGAGAAAAGAACATAACATTTATCATATCCAGTCATATTCTGGAGGAGTTGTCTAAGATCGCTACCAATTATGGCATTATCAACGATGGTGTTCTGATCAAGGAGATGACAAGAGAACAGCTTTTGACAGAGTGCAGTGAGCGTATCGAACTGAAAACAAATGACACAGCCAGAGCCTGTACCGTGCTTGATCAAATGGGTATAAGCAAGTATAAGGTGGTTGATGCAGATACGATTCAGATCTTTGAAAGGCTTGATGATGGCGGAAGTATTACGATGGCACTCGCGGAAAACGATGTGAAAACAATGGGAATCATCGTGAAGAATGAAGCGCTTGAAGATTACTATCTGGAACTTACGGGAGGCGGCAGGAATGTTTAATCTTTTTAGAATGGATACTTTTAGGTTGCTGCATTCAAAGGTCACATGGGTGATATTGGTCTTTGTTGTCGCACTTGCGATTTTCAGTGTTGTTATGACAAATTCGGATATAGAGCTGATGAAAGAAGAGGCGGCGGAGACAGGAGTCAGCAATTCGGTGGGAATAACGGTGCAGGAAGAAGGAGAGGAAGCAAGGACGTTCGGTATCGCCATATGGCCGGAAGACGAGTGGGTATCAGGAGATATAGAGATTGGAAGTCTTATGAGTGCGGAAACGCAGAGCGGGCTGCTGCTCCTGTTGATCTCGATTTTTACCGCGATCTTCGTACATGCGGAGCAAAAGAACGGATATATTAAAAATATCGCAGGACTTTTCCCAAAGAGAGGAAAGATTGTGCTTTCGAAGGCAATTACAATCGCTGTATATGTTCTGATCATGCTTGCGCTATTTATGGCAGTCATGGTTATTACGGGATATGTATTATGGGGCGATGGATTCTATATGGGTTCTGTACCCGATTTTCTCAAATTCTTCGGCACGCAGTATGCGCTGCATCTGGGAATATCGATGGTGATTATGCTGCTTTGCATGCTGACGAGGAGCAGTGCTTTCAGCATGACAGCAGGGATCTTGATCACTGCGGGGATTTTAGCCCCTGTCTACAGTATCGTGAACAAGCTGGTAAACGATACACATCCGGGCTGGGAATTCGACTTGAATCGGTATACGCTCGATGGTTGTATCAGTATGACGCAGGCAGGTGCTGATGCGGAAACGCTTCTTAGAGCCGTTATAGTAGGAGTTGCTTTTATCACTGCTTCGCTCCTGCTTTCTATGGTGATTATGAAAAAGAGAGATATTCGTTAGGAGAAGTTACTATGATGATCTGGGCAGTCGTCGCAACAATTATCGCGGTATTGCTGGGCATAACAGGAATCGCATACCGCAGGCAGATAAAGAAAATCAGTGAGCAGGTAAGATTTCAGACCGAGCATGATACGAATCTGCGTGTAAACGGCGGACTGCCTTTTTCAGAATTGAATAATCTTACGGACAGCATAAATGAAATCGTGGATCGGACGAGAGCAATACAGGAAGAGACGAAAAAAGGCGAAGAAAGCCTCAGGGAGACAATCACCAACCTGTCTCATGATATACGGACGCCGCTCACATCATTGGACGGCTATTTTCAGCTACTTACCGAAGTGGAGACGGATGAAGAAAGAGAACATTATATTGCAATCATTCGAAGCAGGATCGTGAGCCTTACTTCCATGCTGGAAGAGCTGTTCACTTATACGAAGCTGCAAAATGAAAGTTATGAACTCGCTTTGGAAGAGATGGATCTTAGCAGATGTGTTATGGATACGGTGTTTTCGTTTTACGATGAATTCCAGTACAGACTGATCGAACCGGAGATCCGATTTTCGGATGAAAGAATGATTATTGAAGGAAATGTGGAAGCCGTATCGCGCGCGCTGCAGAATGTGATCAATAATGCGCTGGAACATGGAGATGAGCATATCCGCATGGAATTTTACAGAGAAAATGAACGAGCGGTATTCCGATGCACCAATCAGGTGAAAGAGGGGAATAAAATAGAAGCCGAAAGAGTATTCGAGCGGTTTTACAAAGCAGACTCTGCCAGAAACGGCGCTTCTACCGGATTAGGACTCTCAATCGCTAAAGGGCTTGTGGAAAAGATGGGCGGTAATATATCAGCCGGAGTGGACGAAAATTCATTCTATGTAGAGATATCGTTTAGTGTTTGAAGCAAAATTTAATTACTATTATAGCACAGGGAAATATGCTGCTCGTCTTACAGAAGATTATCGCTGCTGTATAAAGCAAACCCGGGAAGTGCGATATTCTATCGCACTTCCCGGGTTTTTCATATGCGCATCGTATTAAAGGCCGAAGCAATCCTGTACGGTATAAGAGCCGGCCGGCTTGTCTGCGAGGTAGAGGGCGCAGTCGACGGCGCCGGTGGCGAAGCACATGAAGCTCTGGGAGTGGTGGGTGAGCTCGAGGCGTTCACCGGTTCCGACGAGGTAGACGGTGTGGCTGCTCGAGATGTCGCCGCCGCGAATCGAATGGAAGGCGATTTCGCCGTCGTTTCGCGGGCAGCGGCCTTGACGTCCGTAGCGGGTGACGTCTTCGGTCTTCTGGCTGCGGGCCTCGGCGATGAATGCACCGAGCTCTTTGGCGGTGCCGCTCGGTGCATCGAGCTTCTTGGCGTCGTGCATTTCGAGGATCTCGGCATCTGTGTTCGGTGCGAGGGCTGCGGCTTCGCGAACGAGCTTGTAGAGGATGTTCACGAGGCGCGAGGTGTTGGCTGCGAGCATGCAAGGGATGGTCTTGCCGGCCTCGGCGAAAGCAGCGCGGTCCTCTTCGGTGAATCCGGTCGTGCCGCAGACGAGGGCCTTGCCGTGTGCGACGGCCTGCTTCAGGATGCGGCGGCCTTCCTCAACCGTGGAGAAGTCGATGATGACGTCGGCCTTGTCGATGATCTCCTTGAGGTCGGAGACGACCGGGACGCCGAGCGAACGTCCGACCATGGCAACATCGCCAAGGTCCTTGCCGATATAATCGCGGCCTTCCGGTCCGAGCGCACCGACGATTTCGATATCCTCGCGGGCGGCGGCACACTGGGTGATCAGGCGTCCCATCTTGCCTCGAGGCGCCGTAATGATGATTTTAACAGACATGAGTTCCTCCTTTGTTATCTCAATTCATTTCTGAGATCGTTATCGAAATAGATGGTCAGGCTGTCGTCTCTCGGGATGAGGCGGCGTGTCTTGATGCCGGCGGTCGCGAGCAGTCTCTTCGAGGCCTGCGTGGCATCCGACTCGGCGTATTTGTCATCAAGATAGACGACCTCCTTGATGCCGGACTGGATGATGGCCTTCGCGCATTCGTTGCACGGGAAGAGGACGACGTAGAGCGTGGATCCGCGGAGGGATTTGCCGGTCGAATTCAAGATGGCATTGAGCTCTGCGTGGACGACATAAGGGTATTTGGTCTCTTCGCCGGTGCGGTCCCATGGGAATTCATCGTCGGAGCAGCCGATCGGGAATCCGTTATATCCGGTGGAGAGGATGACATGGTTCTCGTCGACGATGCAGGCACCGACCTGGGTGCTCGGGTCTTTGCTTCGCTTCGCGGCGAGGAGGGCGACGCCCATGAAATATTCATCCCAAGAAATGTAATCCTGTCTTTTCATTGCAATACCTCGTTTATTCATGCTTCCTTCATGGGTAAGACTTTGTTTTATATTATTGTAGTATGTAGAAGTCGGAGATGCAATCCTGTTCGGGTTTCGAGGGAGCTCGCGCGCGCAACTTGAACAGGAACGAAGAAGCATGGTATAATTCTTTATTATTGCTTAGAGGAAGGAGCTCGTCGAATGGTTCAGAGCAGAGCTTTTCACAGCCATCGAAGCAGCCGCGCCTGCGCGGTGCTTTTCATCATAATCGGAATATTTCTTCTCTTCGGAGCAGAGAGGACTTATGCCGCTTCGACGAATACGAGTTATGAGCTCACGAAGTGCGAGGTCCGTGCCGAGGTGAACCGGGATCATTCGTATCAAATCGATCGCACGATGACGGTGCAGATTCCGAGTGAGGTCTCGTCGCTTACGTTCCGTCTGCCGAGTGACCGCTACCGGATCACGAATATGAAGGTTTCGGCGGATTCGTACTCGGTTGATGATAACGAGAATGAGCTCATCATCACGATTCAGTCGGCGAAGGATCTCTCGGTGGGAGAGCACGAATTCACCATCTCCTACCGCGTACAGGAATATGAAGACAACAATCTGAGCGCTGATATGTTCTATCTCGATGTCCTTTCGCCGAACAGCGCCGTTCCGATCGGTGATTTTCGCATGGAATTGACGCTGCCGGAGGATTTCCCGCGCGACGACCTGCAGTTTTATGCCGGTCAGTACGGTCCTCAGGATACCACGAATCAGCTGCATTATGAGATGAACGGCGATACGCTTACGATGACGGGAAGCCGTCTTCCGAACAATTTCGCACTCACGGTCAAGGCACAGCTCCCGAACGGCTACTGGGAGCATCCGCTGAACAATAACTGGAGTGAAGGCATGGCGGCCGTCGTCATGCTGAGCGCGCTGCTCCTCTCCATTCTTCTCTGGCTGATCGGAGGCCGGGACGCGTTCTACAAGAGAAAGTTGCTCCGTTTCCCGCTGGAGGATTACAGCGTCGTCGATGTCGGATATCTCTTGAACGGCAGGGTTTCCGTTCGTGAGATCATCGCTTTGATCATGGAGCTCGGCCGCAAAGGATATCTTCGCATTGAAGAATATGAGCCGCGGAAGTACAGATTCTATCGCCTGAACGATCCGTCGCTTTCGGAAGAACGGTATGTCCGAAGCGCCTTTAATACGCTCTTTGAGGGCGTTTATGAGGGACGTGCGCTCGAGATGGACGATCTCTGGCCGCGTCTTCGCGAGATCATCCGTCAGGTCGAACCGAATGTCGAGAGCGGATACAGCGCACCGGATATGGCTGTTTGCACGACCAGATCCAAGGTCTTCCGCTTCCTCAGCATTCTTGTGAGTGCTCTGGCGATCGGTACGGTGGCCTTCCTGGTACGCATCCATGAGTATCAGTCGCCGTCGAGCATTATGCCGCTCTTCATGACTGTTCTGGCGCTCATTTTCCTCATATATATGAATCGCTCGTTCGATCAACGATATCGCAAGTCGCGTGCAAGAGCGAATACGGAGATGGCTGTCGGTGCGGCCGGTTATCTGGCGGTGCTGGGATATGTCGATTATCAATTGTGGCATGTCACGGGCAATTTCCTCGCCTGCGGCGTGATTCTTTTGGCGGGCATTTTCTTCCTGCCGCTGACCTGCATCATGAAGGCGAGAGGCAAGGCGAATGCGAAAATCACGAATCGCCTGCTCGGCATGCGTGATTTCATGGAGGATGCCGAAGAGAAGGATATCATCGCTCTTCAGGCGAGAGATGCGGATTATTTCTTCAAGATGCTTCCGTATGCTTATCTGTTCTCCACAATGCACGGATGGGGTCTCAAGTTCCGCTATGTCCGGGTGAAAGAGCCGTCCTGGATGCAGATCGCCGTCGAAGGCCATGCGATTCCTTATCGCCTCGGCGAGCGTAATGCTTTGATGTATACGATGGATTTCTTCCATTTCGCTTATACGATCGAAGATCAATATGAGGCAATGTCTCAACATTTACATCTCTTTCGCCATTGGCGTTAGGCGGAGCAGACGGGCGGTGCCCGTCTTTTTCGCCTTTATATTAAGAGGCAACTATTCGTAAGATAAGAGGAACTCATTTCGAAAAGGGTAACTATTTCTGAGGTCAAGAGAGAAGAAAGAAAGGATATTATGGCAGAGAAACAGAAAATCATTGATATTGCAGTCATCGCACACGTCGATGCCGGCAAGTCGACGCTGGTCGACGCACTTCTCGCGCAGTCGCACGTTTTCCGCGAGAATGAAGAGGTCGTCGAATGCGTCATGGACAGCGATGCCATCGAGAGAGAGCGCGGCATCACCATCTATTCGAAGAACTGCTCCATCATGTATAAGGATTACAAGATCAACATTGTGGACACGCCGGGACACGCCGACTTCAGCTCCGAGGTCGAGCGCATCATGAAGACGGTCGATACGGTCATCCTCCTCGTCGATTCCAGCGAGGGACCGATGCCGCTGACGCGCTTCGTTCTGAACAAGTCGCTCGAGCAGGGCCTCAATCCGATTCTATTCATCAACAAGATCGATAAGAAGGATGCGCGGATCGATGAGGTCGTCGATGAGGTCTATGAGCTCTTCATGGATCTCGAGGCGAACGACGAGCAGCTCGACTTCCCGATTCTCTACGGTATTGCCCGCCAGGGTATCGCCGTCAAGGATCCTGCAGAGGTCGAAGGCATTCTCGTTGACGACGGCGTTACGAAGATCAAGAAGAGTCCGCAGGGATACGGCGATCTCTCTATCGAGCCGCTCCTCGAGGAGATCGTGCACCATGTAGAGGCTTATCCGGACCGCCGCGAGGAGCCGCTGCAGCTTCAGGTATCCTCACTCGCTTACGATGATTATATCGGTCGTCTCGGCATCGGCCGCGTGACGCGCGGAACGATTCGCGAGGCGCAGCAGGTCGCTGTGACGAAGGCGGACGGAAGCATTGAGCGTACGAAGATCAATCAAGTCTTCGTCTACCGCGGACTTCAGCGTATGCCGGTCAAGGAGGCGGAGTGCGGCGATATCGTTGTCGTCTCCGGTATCTCGGATATCTCGATCGGTGAGACTATCTGCGATCCGAATGAGCCGGAAGCGATGGAGATGATCCACATCGAAGAGCCGACGCTCTCGATGAACTTCATGGTCAACTCGTCGCCGTTCACCGGCCGTTCGGGCAAATATGTTACGAGCCGCCATATCCGCGAGCGCCTGGAGAAGGAGCTCGAGGTCAATGTCGGATTGCTCGTTGAGGAGACGGATTCGACGGATGCCTTCAAGGTATCGGGCCGCGGAGAGTTGCATCTCTCCATTCTCATCGAGAACATGCGCCGCGAGGGTTATGAGCTCGCCGTCTCGAAGCCGGAGGTCGTCATTAAGAAGGGCGAGAACGGTGAGACGCTCGAGCCGATCGAGGAAGTCGTCATCTCTGTTCCGGATGAATATTCCGGCACGGTCATCTCGCAGCTCAATCTCCGTAAGGGCATGATGACGCAGATGATGAGCGAAGGAAACGGTTATACCCGCATCGAATATACAGCGCCGACGCGCGGCCTCATGGGCTACCGCAGCGAGTTCATCAACGAGACGCATGGCGAGGGCACGATGGTCCGCCGCTTCATCGGCTTCGAGCCGTGGAAGGGCAAGATCTCCCAGCGCATCAACGGCGTTGCTATCGCACAGGAGGAGGGCCACTGCACGCCGTATGCTATTTTCAACATCCAGGAGCGCGTTCAGATGTTCGTCGAACCGGGAACGCATGTCTATGAGGGCATGATTGTCGGTATGAATTCGCGTCAGGATGACATGGTAGTCAATCCGTGCCGTGCGAAGAAGGCGACGAACATGCGTGCCGCCGGCAGTGATGATACCATCAAGTTGACCCCGCCGCGCCGCTTCACGCTGGAGGAGGCACTCGAGTTCATCGACGACGATGAGCTGGTCGAAGTCACGCCGGACGATATCCGTCTCCGCAAGAAGCTGCTCCGCGAGATCGATCGCCGCAAGGCAGCCAATCGCGCGAAATAAAGAAGCCGCGGACTGAAGAAGCAAAGAAGTAAAATAGCAAAGAAGTAAAAGATAAAGGAAATCATGTGCTTAACACAGGAATGTGTTAAAATATATCAGTCAGAAAGATTTTAAGTGCACGCCGTCCGGCCGTGCTTTTCTCGGAAAGCAGAGCGGATGGTAGTGAACGAAAGGAGCTTCCCCATGAAAATTCTTGTTATCAACCCGGGCGCAACCTCGACCAAGATTGCTGTCTACGAAGACGGTCAGGAGATCATGCGCAAGGGTATCGACCACGAGGCTGCGGAAATGGATAAGTATGAGCGCATCGTCGATCAGATGCCGTTCCGCCGCGACATCATCATGAAGACCCTCGAGGAGGAGGGATATAAGCTGGAGGACTTCGACGCCGTCTGCGGAAGAGGCGGTCTCCTCAAGCACATCCCGTCCGGCACCTATCTCGTCAACGATGCCGTCATCGAAACGATTAAGAATCCGCCATACGGAGAGCATGCCGCGAACCTCGGTTCCTATCTGGCGAAGGAGCTCGCAGACCGCGTCGGTATCCCGGCCTTCTTCGTCGATCCGGTCAGCGTCGATGAGCTCGAGGACGTTGCTCGTTACTCCGGTCTCAAGGGCATGGAGAGACAGAGCTTCTTCCACCCGCTGAACCAGAAGGCGGTCTGCCGCAAGACTGCCGAGGACATGGGCAAGAAGTACGAGGACCTCAACATGATCGGCGTTCACCTCGGCGGCGGCGTTTCGGTCGCAGCTCACTGCCACGGACGTACGATCGATGTCAACAACGTTAAGGACGACGGCGCCATGGGCATGGACCGCGGCGGCAACCTCCCGGCGAACGCACTCGTCAACCTCTGCTTCTCCGGTCTCACCAAGGAGGAAGTGAAGAGAAAAATCGGACGCGAGGCCGGCGTCTTCTCCTACACGGGTACGAAGGATTTCCGCACGGTCGAGAACAAGGCCTTTGATGAAGGAGATCAGGAGTGCATGGGCGCATTCAAGGCCATTGCATACCAGCTCGCGAAGGACATCGGCGCGATGGCAGCCGTTCTTCACTTCGACGTCGACGCTATCGTCTTCACCGGCGGCATGGCATACAGCGATCGCTTCATCGAGGAGATCAGCTCCTATGTCAACAAGATCGCTCCGATCATGCGTTATCCGGGCGAGATGGAGATGAAGGCTCTCGCCGACGGCGCAGCTCGCGGTCTGAACGGCGATTACAAGATTTACGAATAATCGCTTCGAATTCATGTAAAAAAGGAGGATGTACCGGTCGGTACATCCTCCTTTGCTCTGTACAGCGTGACGGATAAGCTGCCTTGTGATGCGGCATCTGTCCGTTCCTATTTCTCGGTCATGATGTCGAGGATAGTCTCCTCCGTTTTGACCATGCCCGGCGAGGCGATGCGGCCCATATTGCGCATGGTTTCCTCCGGGGTGGCTCCGTTGATGCCGTGAATGTCTTCGATCGCGACGCCGGCGAGGGCCATATCGCGCGAGCGGAAAGCCGCATCAACGGCGACGACGCCCTTCATGGCGCAGCCGTGGTTGCCGCCGTCACAGATCATGCCCGTGATAGAAGAAGCCATATTGCGGATGCAGCGTTCGTAAGCATCCTCTTCAGCATCCTCGAGGAAGAGGAGGCCGCAGGCCATGCCGGTGCCGGCAGCGATGGCGCAGCCGCAGAAGGCGGAGAGTCTGCCGGAGTATTCCTTAATATAGGTGCAGACGAGATAGCTGAGCGCTGTGGCGCGAAGGAGCTTCTCGACAGGGAGCTCGCGGTGCGCCGCCACGCCGTAAAGCGGAAGGGTGGCGATGACGCCGTGGGCGCCGGATCCCGTGATGCTCATCGCCGGTGCGTCCAGGCCGAGAACGCGCGCTTCGATGGCGCCGTTGCAGAGAAGCTGGGCCGTGGTGAGCTCGTCGTTCGAGACGATTTTCTTGCCGTTCTTCTCGTAGAGGTAGTGGGCATACGGTGTGCGGTCGCTCTCGAGTCCGACATGGAGGAGGTGG
>CASEEM010000026.1 GCA_949286985.1 uncultured Eubacteriales bacterium | reverse complement strand
TACAAATTGCGGTTCAATAATCGGAAGAGAGGTTTTTCTGATGCACGCAATTACAAATATTCAGAAGTATTCCATTCATGACGGTGATGGCATTCGTACGACCGTCTTTTTCAAGGGTTGTCATCTTCGCTGTGCCTGGTGCCATAATCCGGAGACGCAGCGCTTTGAGCCGGAGCTTCAGATCGATCATGCGAAGTGCGTCGGCTGCGGCCACTGCGCCGCGGTCTGCCCGGAGCATGCGATCCGCATCGAGGACGGCAAAGCGGTTCTCGACCGCAGCCTCTGCAAGGTCTGCGGCGCCTGCGAGGATGCCTGCGTCCTCAACCTTCGCACCTTGGTCGGTCGCAATTATACGGTTAAGGAACTCGTCAAAAAGATTCTTCAGGATCAGATGTTCTATGAAGAATCCGGCGGTGGTGTGACGCTCTCCGGCGGAGAAGTGATGGCAGCGGACCGCGAATACCTCGAGCAGCTGTGCAAGGCACTTCACCGTGAGGGTATCGACATCACTATCGACACCTGCGGAGAGGCGCCGCTCGAGAATTTCGAAGCCATTGAGCCGTATGTTCATACCTGGCTTTATGATATTAAAGTCATCGATAACGAGATTCATAAGAAATACATGGGTCGCGGCAATGAGAAGATTCTCGAGAATCTCCTCTATCTCGCCGGGAAGGGTGCGAATATCTATCTGCGCATCCCGACGGTTCCGGAGTGCAACGGCACGAAGGAAGCCATGCAGGATATCATCGATTGGCTGAAGGAGCACGATGTCCGTCCGACGAAGGTCTTCCTGCTCCCGTATCACAGCACCGGCTCGCACAAGTATGCGAAGCTGGGACGCCCGTATCCGGGTGCCGATCTCACCGTTCCGTCCGATGAACTCATGGATGAGCTGGCCGAATATTTTCGTGCGGCCGGTTATTCGCTCGTACAGATCGGCGGTTAAACGATTTCAATTTTGTCGACGTATGAATGAAAGAATCATTCATTATTAAATAGTCATTCACTGCATTTCTTACATGACCAGGAGGTAACAGCATGGAAAGAGGCATGAACGAAAGAATTCGTAAGCTCAGAAAGCTCAGCGTCGAGACGCAGCCGCATATCGACCTGGAGCGCGCGCTCCTCGAGACCGAGGTCTACAAGGAGTATGAGGGAAAGGTTTCCCTTCCGGTCCTCCGTGCCATCGTTCTTCGTGAGTATTTCCGCAGAAAGACGCTCTATCTCGGTGAGGGCGAGCTGATCGTCGGCGAGAAGGGTAAGGACCCGCAGTGCTCCCCGACCTTCCCGGAGCTCTGCTGCCACACGATCGAGGATATGCACGTCATGAATGCGCGTGAGCTCGTCAACTTCACGGTAACGGATCAGGATCTCAAGGATCAGGAAGAGATCATCATCCCGTTCTGGCAGGGCAAGTCGATGCGCGACAAGCTCCTCGACAGCATGACGCAGGAGTGGAAGGACTGCTATGCAGCAGGTATGTTCACCGAGTTCATGGAGCAGAGAGGACCGGGACACACCTGCGGAGGCAAGAACGTCTTCATCAAGGGATATATGGATTATAAGAAGGAGATCCAAGAGGCTATCGACAACCTCGATTTCCTGAACGATAAGGAAGCGCTGGAGAAGAAGGATGAGCTCGAGGCTATGCTCATCGACTGCGATGCTGTCTGCATCCTCGGCGATCGTTATCACGAGCTTCTGAAGGAAGAAGCTGCGAAGTGTGAAGATCCGGTCAGAAAGGCCGAGCTCGAGCAGATGGCTGCGAACTTCGAGGTCATTCCGGCTCATAAGCCGCAGACCTATTGGCAGGCAATTCAGCTCTATTGGCTGACCCACCTCGCCGTTACGACCGAGCTCAATCCTTGGGATGCATTCAGCCCGGGTCGTCTCGACCAGCACCTCTTCCCGTATTACGAGGCAGATATCGAGGCCGGTCGTCTGGACGACGAGAGAGCGCTGGAGCTCCTCGAGTGCCTCTGGGTCAAGTTCTACAACCAGCCGGCACCGGTCAAGGTCGGCGTTACGCTGAAGGAGTCCGGAACGTATACGGATTTCGCAAATATCAACACGGGCGGTATCGCTGAGGACGGTTCGAACGGCGTCAACGCCGTATCCTACCTCATCCTCGACTGCATGGATGAGATGCAGCTCGTTCAGCCGAATTCCAACGTTCAGATCTCGAAGAAGACACCGCAGAAGTTCCTGAAGCGCGCTTGCGAGATTTCGAGAAAGGGCTGGGGTCAGCCGGCTTTCTATAACACGGATGAGATCGTTCAGGAGATGCTCTATGCAGGCAAGACGATCGATGACGCTCGTCAGGCCGGTTCCTCGGGCTGCGTTGAGACGGGAAGCTGGGGCAACGAGGCTTATATCCTGACCGGATATCTCAACATCCCGAAGGTCTTCCAGCTCACGCTGTACAACGGATTTGATAAGGAGTCCGGCAAGCAGCTCGGATTGAAGCTCGGTTATGCGAAGGACTTCAAGACGTATGATGAGCTCTATGCAGCCTTCAAGAAGCAGCTCGAGTACATCATCGACATCAAGATCCGCGGAAATAACGTCATCGAGAAGCTGTATGCGAAGTACATGCCGGCTCCTTGCCTCTCCATCGTCACGAACGACTGCATCAAGAAGGGTAAGGACTACAACGCAGGCGGTGCTCGTTACAACACGACGTACATCCAGGGTGTCGGTATCGGTACCATCACCGACTCGCTTGCAGCCATCAAGTATAACGTATATGATAATAAGAAGTTCACGATGGAAGAGCTCATCGAAGCGATGGATCATGACTTCGAAGGCTATGAGGAGATCTGGAATCTCGTCAGCAACAAGACGCCGAAGTACGGCAATGACGATGATTATGCCGACGATATCATGAAGGATGTCTTCGCTCTTTATCGCGACACGATCACGGGTCGTCCGAACATGAAGGGCGGCGACTACCATGTCGACATGCTCCCGACGACGTGCCACGTCTACTTCGGTGACGTTATCGGTGCAACGCCGAACGGACGTCATGCGCATAAGCCGGTCTCCGAGGGTATTTCGCCGGAGAAGCACGCCGATGTCAACGGACCGACGGCTGTCATCAAGAGCTGCGCGAAGATGGATCACATCTCGACGGGCGGTACGCTGCTGAACCAGAAGTTCACGCCGAGCGCGGTTGCCGGTGAGAAGGGCCTCGACAACATGGCTTCCCTCATCCGCTCCTACTTCGCCATGGACGGTCACCATATTCAGTTCAACGTCGTCGATAAGCAGACGCTGATCGAGGCTCAGAAGCATCCGGAGGATTACAAGGACCTCATCGTCCGTGTAGCCGGTTATTCGGATTACTTCCGCAACCTCGACAAGGAACTCCAGGACGAGATCATCAATCGTACGGAGCAGTCCTTCTAATTTCATCACGCATTTACAGGCCTGCCTCCGTGCAGGTCTGTAAATATAGTTAGTTACGGTATGTTGTTGCATCATTCACAAAGGAGAGACACATGAAACTCGGATTTATCGGATGCGGTGTCATGGCGAATGCCATGATGGGTGGAATTATCAAGGCCGGACTTTATAAGCCGGAGGACATCTGGGGCGCAGATCCTTTCGAGGGCAGCCGCGAGAAGACGAAGGCCCAGAACGGCATCAACGTCACGGCAGACAACAAGGAAGTCCTGGACAACTGCGATACCATCTTCCTGACCATCAAGCCGCAGTATTTCGGTGATGTTATTTCCGGCATCAAGGACGATGTCAAGCCGAACCACCTCTTCATCAGCATCGGTGCAGGTCGCACGCTGGAGTACCTCGAGGAGCAGTTCGGTGAGAATGTCAAGATCGTTCGTGTTATGCCGAATACGCCGGCTCAGGTCGGTGAGGGAATGGCAGCTGCCTGCCCGAACAAGAATGTCACGGAAGAGGAAGCTCAGAGAGCGATCGAGATTCTCTCGTCCTTCGGTAAGGCAGAGATCATGCCGGAGAACCTCTTCGACATCGTAACGGGTGTCAGCGGCAGCGGCCCGGCTTACGTCTTCATGTTTATTGAAGCTCTTGCCGATGCAGCTGTAGTCGGCGGAATGCCGAGAAATAAGGCTTATACCTTTGCTGCACAGACTGTTCTCGGTTCGGCGAAGATGGTTCTCGAGACGGGCAAGCACCCGGGTGAGCTCAAGGACATGGTCTGCTCGCCGGCAGGTACGACGATTGCCGGTGTCAGAGAGCTCGAGGCAGCCGGATTCCGTACGGCTGTTATCGAGGGCGTCATGGCAGCAACGGACAAGTCGATCGAGATGCAGTCCGCGAAGTAATGATTTTTGCTGAGCAATATCGAGCAATATAAAGTAAAAGTCCCGAAGGAAGCGTTTTCGCTCGTCCTTCGGGACTTTTTTATGAAACGGAGATATGAAAAAACCTCGAGGATAACCTCGAGGTGCTCTGGTGGCCCGTATAAGACTTGAACTTATGACCTACAGGTTGTCACCCTGTCGCTCTCCCAGCTGAGCTAACGGACCGTATTCGTTGTCGTTACCATATAAATATATCACTCGCATGAACCGAATGCAAGAACTTTTTGAGAAAGTTTTGGATCGCTTTCTTGCGGATGGGCACTGAAAATGATTGAAATTCTTTTTAACATTAAAATTCTTAAAATTTTAATGTCTTTAAAATTTTAATCCGCTGTGGTACACTTGGGAGAAAAGTGTGAAAGGAGAAGAGCATGCGAGGAACGATTTATTTGGAAGACGGCAGCATTTATCGCGGCAAGGGCTTCGGTGCTGCTGCAACGGCGACGGGCGAACTGGTATTTCAGACGGGCATGACAGGTTATCAGATGACGCTGACGGATCCTTCTTATGAGGGACAGGTCATCGTATTTACTTATCCTCTTCTCGGCAATTACGGTATTAATAGTGAAGATAACGAATCGGAGGAAATCCACGCAGCAGGTGTGGTTGCCTCCGATATTTGTTTTCATCCGAGCAATTGGCGTGCCGAGAAGGATATCGATACATTCTTGAAGGAAGAGGGGATCCCGGGTGTCTACGGGGTGGATACCCGTGAGCTCACGCGCCGCATCCGCAAGGGCGGTTCGCTTCGCTGCGTGATCACGACGGAGGAACTGACGGCGGAGGAACTGGAGAAGCGCTGCCGGGAGGCCGTTTATCCGGGCGATGCCATGAAGACGGCCGGTGTCAAGGAAGTGACGCGTATCGATGCGGAGGACGGCCGCTACGAGGTCGCCGTGCTCGATTTCGGCGTGAAGAAGAGCATCCTCGATGAGCTCCTCGCGCGCGGCTGCAATTTGACGCTGTATCCGTATGGAACGAAGGCGCGAATCATCCTGGCCGATAAGCCGGACGGCATCTTCCTCTCGAACGGGCCGGGGGATCCGGAAGAGGCGAAGGAAGCGATCTCCATCGTCGATAAGCTGGTCACGAACAGTTATTACGGCAAGGACCAGATGCCAATCTTCGGCATCTGCATGGGCCATCAGATTCTGGCTCTCTCGCAGGGCGGGAGCACCTACAAGATGACTTACGGCCACCGCGGCGCCAATCACGGCGTCTTCGATAAGATGAACGGCCGCAGCTATATCACCTCGCAGAACCACGGCTATGCGGTGCTCGGCGACAGCATCACGCTGAAGGGCCTTGAGACGACGCATTACAATTTGAACGACGGAACGGTGGAGGGCCTGCGCCACCTGACGCGGCCGGTTTTCTCCGTCCAGTTCCATCCGGAATCCAGTCCGGGACCGAACGATACGGGATATCTTTTCGACCGCTTTATCTCGCTGATGGAAGGAGGGAGACGCTGATGCCGCGCAATTACGATATTAAGAAGGTGCTCATTCTCGGTTCCGGCCCGATCATCATCGGGCAGGCGGCGGAGTTCGATTATTCCGGCACACAGTGCTGCAAGGCCGTTCGTGAAGAAGGGATCGAGACGGTGCTCATCAACAGCAACCCGGCGACCATCATGACGGATGAAGGGATTGCCGACCGCGTCTACCTGGAGCCGCTGACGGAGGATGCCGTCACGAAGATCATTGCGAAGGAGCGTCCGGACGGGCTGCTCGCCGGCTTCGGCGGCCAGACTGCCCTCAACCTCGCCATGGAGCTCGAATCGAAGGGCGTTCTCGAAACCTATGGCGTACAGCTCCTCGGTGTGAACCGCGAGAGCATCCACAAGGCAGAGGACCGCGAGGCGTTCAAGGCGCTCATGCAGGAGATCGGGGAGCCGATTCCGCCGAGCGTTATCTGCGATACCATGGAAGAGGCGGAAGCCTTCGCCGAGAAGACGGGCTATCCGCTGATCATCCGTCCGGCTTATACCCTCGGAGGAACGGGCGGCGGCATCGCTCATAACGAGCAGGAACTCCGCAGCTTTGCGGCATTCGGCATGGAGAAGAGCGCTATCGGCCAGATCCTCCTCGAGCAATCCGTCGCCGGCTGGAAGGAAATCGAATACGAGGTCCTCCGCGACTCGAAGGATAACTGCATCATCATCTGCTCCATGGAGAATTTGGATCCGGTCGGCATCCATACCGGCGACAGCATCGTCGTCGCGCCGACGCAGACCCTGACGGACCGGCAATACCAGATGCTCCGCGATGCTTCACTCAAGATCATCCGCAGCCTCGGCATCGAGGGCGGCTGCAATGTCCAGTTTGCCCTGAATCCGGACCGCGACGAGTATATCGTCATCGAGGTCAATCCGCGCGTCAGCCGTTCCTCGGCACTCGCTTCGAAGGCGGCCGGTTATCCGATTGCGAAGATTGCCGCGAAAATCGCCATCGGTTACTCCCTCGATGAGCTTCGCAACGTCGTCACCGGCACCTCGAGCGCCTGCTTCGAGCCGACCCTGGATTACTGCGTCGTTAAATTCCCGAAATGGCCGTTCGATAAGTTCCGCACCGCCTCGCGCAAGCTCGGCACACAGATGAAGGCCACGGGCGAAATCATGGCCATTGACCGCACCTTCGAGGGCGCTCTCATGAAGGGCATCGCCTCTCTCGAGAGCGAAGGAAACGGCCTTCGTGTCCCATACGTTACAAAGCTCGACGATGAGCGCTTATGGGAAAAGCTCCGCGCCGCCGACGATGAGCGCGTCTACTGCATCGCGGAGCTGCTTCGAAGAGGATTGGCCGATCTTGAAGAACTCCATCGGGAGACGAAGATCGACCGCTGGTTCCTCCATAAGATCGAAGGCCTCGTCGAGCTCGAGAAACGCCTCGCCGAAGAGGAAGCGACGCCGGAGCTCATCCGGGAGGCCAAGCTTCGCGGCTTTACCGACGAAGCCATCCTGAAGCTCACGGGCATCGACCGCGCCGTCCTCCAGGATATCCGCCTTTGCCACGATATTTACCCGGTCTATAAGGTTGTCGACACCTGCGCCGGCGAGTTTGATGCACTGACACCGTATTATTATTCGAGCTACGGCGGCGAGAACGAGAGCACGCGTTCGGACCGCGAGAAGATTCTCATCGTCGGCTCCGGCCCGATTCGCATCGGACAGGGCATCGAATTCGATTACAGCTGCGTGCAGGGCGTCTGGGCGATCAAGGATCTCGGATATGAATCCATCATCATCAATAACAACCCGGAGACGGTCAGCACTGACTTCGATACGGCTGATAAGCTCTATTTCGAGCCGCTCCATGTCGACGATGTTGTCAATGTCATCGTCAAGGAGCGTCCGGAGGGCGTCGTCCTCCAGCTCGGCGGTCAGACCTCGCTGAACCTCGCCGAGAAGCTCGCGGCGCGCGGTATTCGTATCCTCGGCACACAGAACCGTTATATTGACCTCGCGGAGGATCGTGAGAAATTCCATGAGCTGCTCAAGGAGCTCGGCATCGCACAGGCGCCGGGCGCGGCCGTACGCACGCAGGAGGAGGCCTTCCGTGTCGCGGGAGAGCTCGGTTATCCGCTCGTCGTCCGTCCTTCCTTCGTCATCGGCGGACGGGCGATGCAGGTCGTCTATTCGGATGAAGAGCTTCGCACTTATCTGAAGGAGGCCGTCAAGATTTCGGAGGAGCATCCGGTCCTGATCGACAAATATATCGAAGGCAAGGAAATCGAAGTCGATGCGATTGCGGATGACGGGGATATCCTGATTCCGGGCATCATGGAGCATGTTGAGCGGACGGGCGTCCACTCGGGGGACAGCTGCACGATTTATCCGCCGTACGACCTTCCGGAGGCGGTCATCAAGGAGCTCGTCGAGGATACGGAGAAAATCGCTCGCGCGCTTCATATCGTCGGTCTCGTCAACATCCAGTATGCGTGGGACGGCGAGCGCATCTATGTCATCGAGGTCAACCCGCGCGCCTCGCGCACGGTGCCGATTCTGAGCAAGGTCACGCACGTCCCGATGGTCAAGCTTGCGATGGCAGTCATGACGGGCAGCAAGCTCCGCGAGATGGAATGGGGTACGGGGCTTTATCGCAAGGCGGATCGTTATGCGGTCAAGGTGCCGGTCTTCTCGGATGCGAAGCTGATCGATGCCGATGCTGTCCTCGGACCGGAGATGCATTCGACGGGCGAGGTGCTCGGTATGGATGAGAATCTCTGCCATGCAATTTATAAAGGCATGCAGGCCGCCGGGTACAGCATCCCGACGGAAGGAGGAATTTTCCTCGCGCTCAAGAGCCACGACAGGACGGCGGAGACGGCCGAGGTCGTTCGGGCGTATGCGGAGATGGGATTCCGCTTCTACGCCTCGCGCGGCACGAAAGCCTTCCTCGAGGATTACGGGATGGAAGCGGAATATCTCCCGTACGAGGAAGTCATCCCGATGCTGGGCAAGGAGATCGTGATGGTGATCAACACGCCGAAGGTGATGAACCGCAAGGATTCTTCGACCTTCCCGATTCGCCGCGCCGCCATTGAGCACGGGGTGCCGGTTCATACCTGTATCGATACGACGAAGGTCTTCTCGGAGGCGGTGAGACTTCGGAGAGAGGAGACGGAGCTTACATACGAGCCGCTCTTCGGATAGGGTTATCAGAGAACAGGCTGCCTGCAGAGGAGTTTCGGCAGAGCAAAAGCGACGACGGCAGGTCGTCGCTTTTTTGTGCCCTGTTCGGGACATGGCGGTGTAAATGGTGGAAGCGGCAGGCAAAATGGTGTACAATGAATGCCATCGAATGTTATTGCCTTGTGACTTGTGATGAGAAAATTCACGGGAATTCCCACAGAAAGGTTTTCATGAACGAGAGAAGATCCGACAGCCGCGTGCTGAACTGGTTCCGCGCACACCCGATCATCAGCCTGGGTGTCGGCGCATTTGTATTCTATCTGGCTGTCCATTATTGGACTTCGATGGCGGCCATTTTGGGCAACCTCATTCAGGCGGCCATGCCGCTCTTTGTCGGTTGCTTCATCGCTTATGCTATCAATATTCTGATGAAGGCCTATGAGCGTCCGTGCCGCGCTTTCGGTCTCCCGCTGGAGCCGGGGATGCGCCGTGCGGGACTGGTACGAGGGATTTTGATTCTCCTTTCCTTCCTCACGCTTCTCGGCATCATCGGCCTTGTTGTCGGTCTTATCGTGCCGCAGATGAAGGAATGCGTGGATGTCTTTATCCGCAGTCGTTTCACGATCGTCGATCAACTGGCGGCGATTCTCGACCGCATTCCGGGTCTCGGCAAGTATGGCGAGCAGCTGCAGCAGATGGTTGCTGAGAGCCCGTCTTCGCTCTTCCGCAAGGGGGCGAGCCTTCTGTCGCAGGGTGAATGGACCGGAACGGCTATGAATATTGTCCGTCAGATTTCGTCCGGCGCCGTCACCGTCGGTATCGGTGTATTCTTCTCCGTCTATCTCCTGGCAGGGAAGGAGCGACTCGGAGCTCAGTTTAAGCGTCTCATTCATACATATATGCCGTCGAGAGAATCGAAGGTCTTCCATGTCATCGAGGTCTTCGACCGCAGCTATCGCAATTTCATCGTCGGTCAGGTGAAGGATGCTATCTGCCTCGGCTTTATCTGTACGGTCGGCATGTTCATCCTGCGCATCCCTTATGCGGCGATGATCGGCGTCCTGATTGCGGTCACTGCGCTCGTGCCGATTGTGGGCGCTCTTATCGGTGCGGTGATCGGTGCGCTCCTCATCCTGGCGGTCTCGCCGTGGAAGGCGCTTCTCTTCATCGTCTTCTTCATCGTGGCGCAGCAGTTCGACAACAATGTCACGTATCCGCGTATCGTCGGAAGCTCTATCGGCCTTCCGGGCATCTGGGTGCTCGCGGCGGTCACCATCGGCGGCAGCATCTTCGGCATCCTCGGTATGCTCTTCTTCATTCCGCTCTTCTCGGCATGCTACCAGCTCATCCGAGAGGATGTGAACAAGCGCGAGGCGGAGGAAGCGGAGAGATAAGCAGACTCTCTTCGTTCTCTTATGTAAAAAACAGGCGGCAGACTCCCGATCCGGGAACCTGCCGCCTGTTTGCTTTATATATCGTGAGTGTCATGGCTCCGAGTAGAGAACGGATTCCGTGCCCGGATCGTCTTAGAAATTGGCCATCTGATAGATCTTGACGAAGTCCGGACGCGTCAACTTCTTGGCTGCGCCGATGCTTCCGCCGACCGCGGCTTCGCACTTATCGGCGAGCTCTTCGATCTGCTCGTCCGTGAGATCGAGACCGAGACCCGAGACGGAGACCGGCATGCCGATCTGTGTGAAGAAGTTCTCCATGGCTGCGATGCCGGTGAGGGCGATCTCTTCATCCGAGCCCTTCGCCGGAACGTTCATAACGTTGAGTGCGAATTTCTTGAAGCGAGGGAGGCAGTCGGACATGACATAGCGCGCCCAGCTGCCCCAGAGGGCGGCAAGTCCGGCGCCGTGTGCGACATCGAACATACCCGAGAGCTCGTGCTCCAGGCGGTGCGTTGCGAAGTCGTCGCCGCCGTTGCCGCAGCCCGTGAGTCCGTTGTGAGAGAGGGCGCCGGCCCACATGACCTCGGCGCGCGCCTCTTCATTCTGCGGATCCTCGCGGAGGATGAGGGCATTCTTCATGACCGTGCGGAGAAGAGCCTCGGCGATGCCGTCCGTGAGCTCCAGGTTGCCCTTCGAGGTGAAGTAACGCTCCAGCGTATGCATGATGATGTCGGTGCAGCCGCAGGCCGTCTGATAATCCGGGAGCGTCATCGTGAGAATCGGATCCATGACAGCAAAACGAGGGCGTGCATAATCGCTGCTGTAGCCGCGCTTGATGCCGCCTTCATCCTTCGTGATGACGGAGGAGTTGCTCATCTCGCTTCCGGCTGCGGAGAGCGTGAGGACGACACCGACCGGGTAGCAGGAGGTCGCCTTACGCTTATGATCATAGAGTTCCCATACATCGCGGTCCGGCGCCGCGAGGCCGTAAGCGATGGCTTTGGAGGAGTCGATGACGCTGCCGCCGCCGACGGCGAGAATGAAATCGACACCTTCCTCCTTCGCGAGCTCGATGCCCTTATAGACGAGGGAGAGGCGCGGGTTCGGCTGAACGCCGCCGAGCTCGACGAACGGAATCTGTTCGGCCTGAAGAGCCGTGCGGACACGCGTTAAGAGTCCCGAACGCTCGGCGCTCGAGCCGCCGTAGTGGAGAAGTACCTTCGTTGCGC
The DNA here is from genome assembly GCA_949286985.1 of uncultured Eubacteriales bacterium. Taxonomy (GTDB): domain Bacteria; phylum Bacillota; class Clostridia; order Peptostreptococcales; family Anaerovoracaceae; genus Mogibacterium. Next base: position 2,162 of record CASEEM010000026.1, on the reverse strand, counting down.
CCTGTTCGCGGACGAGCTTTCCGACCTGATATTCGGTTTCCTTGCCGAAGACGACCTTCGTCGGCGTATAATATTGGAAGTTATTCATGATACCCTCCTTCGATGGGAATGAAAAATAATTGTATACTTTCGGAACGATTGTAAACCTGTGCCATCATTTTATCACAGAAGCCTTGCAATCGCTATGTTTGACGGCTTTTTGACTTTGATATTGCACAAAATAGTATTGCGCGTAATCGATTGACACAACGCATGATGTTGTATATAATTACTTTGCTTTAAACAATATATTGTGTTTTAGAAGTGAGACATTTTTGCCTTACTTTTTCAGATAGAGTATTTCGTACAGATTATTTCGTACAGAAGGAGAGAGATCATGAGAGTACTGAAGAGAAACGGATCGGAAGTCGAATTTGACGCACAGAAGATCGTCAATGCTATTACGAAAGCGAACAACTCGGTCAAGGAAGAAGTGCGCCTGACCCCGATCCAGATTCGCCGCATCACGGATCATGTGGTTTTGGCTTGCGAGAATCTCGGTCGCTCTCCGGCAGTCGAAGAGATTCAGGATATGGTCGAGCAGCATATCATGCAGCACGGCGCTTATGAGGTTGCGAAGAATTATATCACTTATCGCTATACGCGAAGCCTCGTCCGTCAGTCCAACACGACGGATGACAAGATTCTCGCCCTCATCGACCGCAACAGCGAAGAGGCGAAGCAGGAGAACTCGAATAAGAATCCGGTCATCAACTCGACGCAGCGCGATTATATGGCCGGCGAGGTCAGCCGCGACCTCACGAAGCGAATCCTTCTTCCGGAGGAGATCGTCAAGGCGCACGAAGAGGGTATCATTCACTTCCACGATTCGGATTATTATGCTCAGCGTGAGCATAACTGCGACCTCGTCAACCTCGAGGACATGCTTCAGAACGGCACGGTCATCAGCGAGACGATGATCGAGAAGCCGCACAGCTTCTATACGGCATGCAATATCACGACGCAGATCATCGCTCAGGTCGCTTCGAACCAGTACGGCGGTCAGTCGTTCTCGCTCGCGCATCTCGCACCGTTCGTCGATGTCAGCCGCAAGAAGATCACGCGCAAGGTTATCGAGGAGTTCAAGGATGCGGGCATCGATGCGACGGAGGAGGCTGTCAGCAAGGTCGTCGAGGATCGTCTCCGCGATGAGATCAAGAGCGGTATTCAGACGATTCAGTATCAGCTCATTACCCTGATGACCTGTAACGGACAGGCGCCGTTCGTCACGATGTTCATGTATCTGGATGAGGTACCGGAAGGTCAGCTGCGCCATGACCTGGCTCTCTGCATTGAAGAGGTTCTTCGTCAGCGTATGCAGGGCGTCAAGAACGAGAAGGGCGTCTGGATCACGCCGGCCTTCCCGAAGCTGATTTATGTTCTCGATGAGGATAACATCCACGAGGATTCGCCGTATTTCTATCTGACGAAGCTTGCCGCGGAATGCACCGCGAAGCGCATGGTTCCGGATTATATCTCTGCGAAGGTCCAGAAGGAGCTCAAGAAGGGCGAGGTCTACACCTGCATGGGCTGCCGCTCCTTCCTCACGGTCGAGGACAACCAGCTCAATCCGGACGGAAGCCACAAGTTCTACGGACGCTTCAACCAGGGCGTCGTCACCATCAACCTGGTCGATGTCGCCTGCTCGTCGTACGGCGATATGGATAAGTTCTGGGAGATTCTCGATGAGAGACTGGAGCTCTGCCACCGTGCACTTCGTCTCCGCCATGAGCGCCTTCTCGGAACGCCGTCCGACGTCGCGCCGATTCTCTGGCAGTACGGTGCGCTGGCTCGTCTCAAGAAGGGTGAGAAGATCGATAAGCTGCTCTACGGCGGTTATTCTACGATTTCCCTCGGTTATGCCGGTCTCTGCGAGATGTGCTACCGCATGCTCGGCAAGAGTCATACGACCGACGAAGGTCGCGAGTTCTCGCTCAAGGTCATGCAGCACCTGAACGACAAGTGCGCCGAGTGGAAGGCCGCTGAGAACATCAGCTATTCCGTTTACGGTACGCCGATGGAATCGACGACGTACAAGTTCGCCAAGCTGCTCAAGAAGCGCTTCGGCGTTATCCCGCATGTCACGGATAAGAATTACATCACGAACAGCTACCATGTTCATG
>CASEEM010000025.1 GCA_949286985.1 uncultured Eubacteriales bacterium | reverse complement strand
CGATGAGAGACTGGAGCTCTGCCACCGCGCACTCCGTCTCCGCCATGAGCGCCTTCTCGGCACGCCGTCCGACGTCGCGCCGATTCTCTGGCAGTACGGTGCGCTGGCTCGTCTCAAGAAGGGTGAGAAGATCGATAAGCTGCTCTACGGCGGTTACTCGACGATTTCTCTCGGTTATGCCGGTCTTTGCGAGATGTGCTACCGCATGCTCGGCAAGAGCCATACGACCGACGAAGGTCGCGAGTTCTCGCTCAAGGTCATGCAGCGCCTGAATGACAAGTGCGCCGAGTGGAAGGCAGCCGAGAATATCAGCTATTCCGTATACGGCACGCCGATGGAATCGACGACGTACAAGTTCGCGAAGCTGCTCAAGAAGCGTTTCGGCGTTATCCCGCATGTCACGGACAAGAATTACATCACGAACAGCTATCATGTTCATGTCACCGAGGATATCGATGCCTTCACGAAGCTGGCTTTCGAATCCGACTTCCAGAAGCTCAGCCCGGGCGGTGCCATCAGCTATGTCGAGGTACCGAACATGCAGAACAATATCCCGGCTGTCCTCGAGGTCATGAAGTTCATCTATGACAATATCATGTACGCCGAGCTCAATACGAAGAGCGATTACTGTGAAGTCTGCGGTTACGACGGTGAGATTCAAATCATCGAGGATGACGGCAAGCTCGTCTGGGAGTGCCCGAACTGCGGCAACCGCGATCAGGACAAGATGTCCGTCGCACGACGCACCTGCGGTTATATCGGCACGCAGTTCTGGAATCAGGGCCGCACGCAGGAGATCAAGGACCGCGTCCTTCACCTGTAATCGGCTGAGAATTGAATAACGAAAGCCCCATAGGTTCCGCGCCTATGGGGTTTCCTGTATCGACAGCATGGTCTTGCAATGCGGTATAGATGCCTCCGTGCGGCACGGAGATGGAAAGAAGAGGAGAAGGCACAGCATGGAAGGGAAGATCACGCAGCGAAAGGGCGGAAGGACATCGAGCATACGAAGCGCCGTCTTCCTTCTTCCGGACGGGACGGAGATACGGACCGTCATAGAGCGAAAGCGGGTCAGGAATTTGAATCTTCGCCTTCGGCCGGACGGCAGCCTCTATCTCTCGATACCGAAGAAGCTCCCCTTTGAAGAAGGGGAGCGATTCCTGATCAGCCGGACGGATTTCGTCCGGCGTGCTTATCAAAGGCTGACGGCCCGGGAGAAGGAGCCGGAGAAGCTGCAGGAATTCAAAACCGGTGAGAAGATCCCGTATCTCGGCCGCTTGCTGACGCTCGCCGTCTCGACGGGGCAGCAGCGCGAGGCCGTGCTCCGCGGAAGTGAGCTCTCCCTGACCGTGCGCCCGGGCGACGGAAGGGAAGAACGGGCGCAGCTTCTGTCGAGCTGGAGAAAGTCCGAGGCGAAGAGGATCTTTGCCGAGCGCCTCGGTTTTTATCATGAACGATACTTCAATCACTGTCCGAAGCCGTCGCTGACGGTGCGGGAGATGCGCTCGCGCTGGGGCTCCTGCCGGAAAGATACAGCGAGGATCACGCTGAACGCGTGGCTGCTCGGGGCGGATGTTCGCCTGATCGATTATGTGGTCGTCCATGAGCTCGCGCACCTCATCCGTGCCGATCACAGTGCAGCATTCTGGGAGGCGGTAGCGGCTGTGATGCCGGATCATCGCGCCCGGCGGGCGGAGCTTCGGCGGGCCGGTTTGATTCCGCCGAGGGTGGACAGCGGCAGGACAAAGTGATACTTTAGTAACAAAGCATCTTCAGAGGAGAGGGAGGTTCGTATGAATTACGGAGAGATGAAGAAGGTCGATATTGCGAACGGCGTCGGAGTGCGTGTCTCGCTCTTTGTTTCGGGATGCACGAACCATTGCCCGGGATGCTTCCAGCCGGAGACCTGGGATTTCGATTACGGCAAGCCTTATACGAAGGAAACGGAAGAGGAGCTGCTCGAGGCGCTCGCACCGAGCTTCATTCGCGGACTCACGCTGCTCGGCGGGGAGCCGTTCGAGCCGAAGAATCAGGAAGTCCTCGTGAAGCTGCTTCGCCGCGTGAAGGAGCAATATCCGGAGAAGGATATCTGGTGTTATACCGGATTTGTCCTGGAGGATCTCCTCCGGGGCGGCACGTATTGTCATACAGAAGTGACGGAGGAGATGGTCGGTTATCTGGACGTCCTCGTTGACGGACGATTTGAAGAGCATCTCAAGAATATCTCGCTGCAGTTCCGAGGTTCGGAGAATCAGCGGGTGATTGATCTCGTGAAGACGAGAGAGCAGGGAAAGATCATACTTTGGAACGGAGAGGAAGATGCAGATTAAGCAAACGGTTGAACGCAAGGGAGATGTGAAGAACGGCATCGGGAGGCTGTTTATCGCCGTCCTGGCCATTCTGGTGCAGGTGGCCCTGATGGTCACCCTGCTTGTCAAGCTGGACGAACAATCCTTCATCCTGCAAACGATTCTCAGCATCATCGCCTTGGCCATCGTTCTCGGCATTTCAAATATGGAATGGAGCAGCGCCGTCAAGCTGCCGTGGATCATCATCCTGCTTCTGTTCCCCATCTTCGGCGTTATCCTGTTCTTTGCCGTCGGCACGTCCGGAACGACGCGCCGCATGAAAATTCGCTTCGCGAAGGTCGATGCGCGTCTTTTCCCGATGCTCCGCGATGATACGAAGACGCTGGAGAAGATCTCGGCTGAGAATCGCACGATGGGGAATATCTTTCGTTATACATCGCGCCGCGCCGGATATCCGGTCTATGAGAATTCAGATATTGTCTTCTACGGGGACACGAGGGAGGCGCTCGAGGCGCAGAAGGAGGAGCTTCGTAAGGCGCGATATTTCATCTTCATGGAATATCATGCGATCGAGGATGCCGAAGCCTTCCGCGAGATCCGCTCCATCCTTGCGGCAAAGGCCAAGGCCGGCGTCGATGTTCGCATCTTCTATGATGATGTCGGCTCCATCGGCTTCATCAACCATGATTTCATCCGCCGCATGAAGAAACTCGGCATCAAGTGCCGCGTCTTCAATCCGGTCATGCCGGTCGTCAATACCTTTATCAATAACCGTGACCACCGCAAGATCACCGTCATCGACGGCAAGGTGGGATTCACGGGCGGATACAATCTCTGCAATGAGTATTTCGGCATCACGCGTCCGTACGGCACCTGGAAGGACACCGGCGTCAAGATCACCGGCGAAGCGGTCCGCACGCTGACGACCCTCTTCCTTGAGATGTGGAATGCGATCCGCGGCGATGATAAGAATGACAAATTCTTCAGCTCGTATTTCCCGGAGGTCGAAGAGCCTGAGACGGCTTGCGGATATATTCAGCCGTACGGAGATACCCCGCTCGACAGCGAGCACGTCGGCGAGAATGTCTATCTCAATATCATCAACAGCGCCGAACGCTATCTCTGGATCACGACGCCGTATCTCATCATTTCCGACGAGATGAACTGCGCTCTCAGCCTGGCCGTCGCTCGCGGCGTCGATGTTCGCATTATCACGCCGGGCATCCCGGACAAAAAGATCATCTATCACATGACGCGGTCTTATTATCCGCGCCTCGTACGCGCCGGCGTCAAAATTTACGAATTCCTGCCGGGCTTCTGCCATGCGAAGCAGTGCGTGGCCGATGACCGCATTGCCGCCTGCGGAACGATCAACTTCGATTATCGAAGCCTGTATCATCACTTCGAGAACGGATGTATCTTCTGTAATACCCCGGCCGTTCAAAGCGTCCGCAAGGACTTCGAGCAGCTTTTCCCACAGTGCCTCGATGTCAGCGAACGCTACCGCAGCGGACTTTCGAAGCGAGGCAGCATCATGCTGGCCGCACTTCGCCTTTTTGCTCCGCTCTTCTAATGATATTTCAATAAAAAACATCCCTGCAGCTTCGAACGAATCGTTCGAATCCTGCAGGGATGTTGCTTTAGAGAGACCGGATTCGAGCAGGAGACATCCTCTCCGGCTCGATTTTATTCCCTTCCGCGGTAGCGGTCATAGACCTTGATCATGCAGCCGGCCTTCTCCGCGGCCTCGATGGCATAACCGGAATCCTCGTGGACGAGAGCCTCCTCCGGCGCGACGCCTTCGAGGCGGCAGACCTCGCGAAAGATGGCCGGGTCATCCTTTTTGAGTCCCATTTCGGTCGTATAGATGTGACGGAAGAAGCGGAGTGCGCCCGTCCTCTCAAGTGCGATGCGGACGATGGCCTCCGGCGTGTTCGTGAGAACGACCATCGGAATGCCCGTCTCGGCGACCGCCTCCAGCTCTTCCGTCGTCTCCGGGAAGAGCTGAAGATCGTACAGGTAATGGTCTCGGATGAGATCATGGATCTCGTCGAGAGCCGTTTCTAACGTGACCGGAAGACGAAAATGCTCGTTGAGATAAGCCGCGGCCTCCTCCAGCGTCATCGGATCGAGGATGTCCTTCAGCTCGGCCGGTCCTTTGATGCCCTTGGAGGCGAGGTATTCCAAAGAGATGCGGTCCCACATGCGCATGGAATCCAAAATCGTACCGTCGACATCATAGATGTGGAGCTTCGTGGTCGTGTCCATTAATGCATATACTCCTTTACGAGGTTGTGCATGATTTCGACGGCCTTGTCCATGCCTTCGACCGTGATATGCTCGTACGGTCCGTGGAAGCAGTTGCCGCCGGTGCCGAAGTTCGGGCACGGGAGTCCCTTGAAGCTTAGGACGGCGCCGTCGGTGCCGCCGCGTACCGGAGCCGTGTTCGGCTCGAGACCTGCGGCAACGATAGCGGCCTTCGCCTTTTCGATCGTCTCCGGATGCTCCTTCAGAACCTCCGCCATGTTGTGATATTGGTCGACGAGCGTGAGCTCGATGCGGCCCTCGCCGTAGCGTTCGTTCAGGAACTTCGCCGCCTGCTTCATGGTCTCGAGGCGGTGCTCCAGCTTCGAGCGGTCATGATCGCGGATGATATAAGTGAGCGAAGCGTCGCTGACGGTACCTTCCATGTTCGTGAGATGGTAGAAGCCTTCATAACCCTCCGTCCGCTCGGCGCGCTCGGCTGCCGGGAGCAGGGCATCGAATTCCATCGCGATGAGCGAGGCATTAAGCATCGCATTCTTAGCCGAACCCGGGTGGACATTCTCGCCGTGAACGGCGACCTTCGCGGAAGCGGCATTGAAGGTCTCGTACTGAATCTCGTTCTCGAGATCGCCATCGAGCGTATAAGCATACTTGGCACCGAAGCCGGCAACATCGAAGAAGGCCGTGCCGTTGCCGATCTCCTCGTCCGGCGTGAAGCCGACCGAGATCGGACCGTGCGGCTGATCCTTCAGCTCCTCGACGAGCGTCATGATCTCGGCGATGCCCGCCTTGTCATCGGCGCCGAGGATGGTCGTGCCGTCCGTCGTGATGAGTGTGCGTCCCTTGAACTTCTCGAGGTGCGGGAAGGTCGCAGGATCGAGGACGAGACCGCTCTCGCCGAGGGCAACCGCCTTGCCGTCATAATTCTCGATGATCTGCGGATTCGGAACATGGTCGCAGAAATCGGCGACCGTATCCATGTGGGCGATGAAGCCGATCGGCGTACAATCTTCATAGCCCTCCGTCGCCGGAAGATGTCCGTAGACATAGCAATGCTCATCGCTCGTCGCATCTTCGACGCCGAGATCGCGAAGCTCACGGGCGAGCTCCTCCGCCAAAGCAAACTGGCACTTGCTGGAAGGGGTCTCGGAACAATTCTCATCACTCGGAGTGAGGAAGGTAATATAATGCAATAATCTTTCGTAAGCTCTCATGATATCCTCCTTGGGTGGAATTCCATGAAATAAAATATTCAACAAAAGCATTGTATCA
>CASEEM010000024.1 GCA_949286985.1 uncultured Eubacteriales bacterium | reverse complement strand
CCAGATCTTCTCATTGGCGAGCTCCTCGGCCTCCGTCAGCATGGCCTCCGTCATGATCTCGCCGCCGAGGTCGATGTCGATGGTGACGGCATCGCTTCCCATGTGAAATCCCTTGTTGATTCCGTGGAAGCGGTTGTAAATCGTCGCTGTGAGAAGGTGCTCTCCGGCATGGCGCTGCATGTTGATGAAGCGGTTCTCCCAATCGATCGTGAGGAGCACGGTGTCGCCGACTGCGAGCGCGGCATCTTCCTCGGCGAGGATGTGGAGAACGCCTTCGCCGTCCTTTTCTTCCTTCGTATCGATGACTTCGTAGGTGCGGACCGGGGCGCCGTTCCGGAGGAGTGTCAGCTCGCCGATATCGCCCGGCTGACCGCCGCCTTCCGGATAAAAGACAGTGCGGTCAGTGATGCAAACCGTCTTTTTGTTCTTTTGCTCAACAGAAATGATTTTCGCTTGGAGGGAAGTTACATATCTGTCATTGTGGAAAACTTTTTCGGTAAACATGAATGATCTCCTTTGTCAAGAGTCGGGTCTGTTCGATAATATGAAAAAACGGGACTTTAATAAATGTTGATAACTTTTTGCCTCGAGGGACTTGAAAATCTTGTAAGCCTTGCAATCATTGAGATACAGGGCTTCAAGTTATCCACATGAACAAGTGCAAAAGATTGTATACGATTTGAAAAATCTCTGTGGATAAGTCAATGGGCGTTGAAATAAAGCCGATTCGGCATGTTGATAAAATCTGTGTAAAAAACGAACAAGAGTTAACGGGTAAAGTTATTTTAAGAAAAATTTATTTTCTCGTGACCTCTCTTTCATCTTGCTCGAAAGAGCTGTTTATCTGTGCTATTCATCGTCTTCGGGATCGTCATCCTCCGTCTGAAGGACCATGTCATCAAAGCGGAGGCCGCGGCTCGAGGCGAATTCACGGAAAATCGGCTGCTCGAACCGGTAGCTTCCCACGTGCTCGAGTTCGCTGCCGAGGATGCCGCCTTCGACATCATATTCCATCATCGTGATTCTGGAGAGGTCGCGGCTCATCAGGATGAATTCATCATTGAGCGTCAGAAGGTAGGCGCCGTAGAGATCCTGATCCATATAATAATGCGGCGTATTGACGTGGCGATTATCTCTCATATAGAGGAGATAGAGGACGCCGTTTGGAGAGACCGTCTGCTGTGCGTCCGAGATGAAGGACGAGCGTTCGACGTCGAGTGCGCCGGCCGGTACCTTGCAGCGGTAGACCGTGACATATTCCGGCCGGCGGAGCTGAAGCGCCGCCTCGTATTCCGAAATCTCATGATAGAAGCTGACGCGAAATTCCGTTATCTTCTTCGCAGCATCGCCGCCCGGATAGGAGATCGTAATCTCGGCTTCACCGTAATAATAGACCTCCTGCGCCTGGTGGATGAATTTGAGATGATAGAAGGTCTCCTTGCCCTCATATTCCGGCGCCGGCTTCGCCTTCCGCTCGGCAAGGTATTTCTCGCGCTGTTTGATGGAATAAGTGCTGATGCGATTCAGCATGAGCGTTGCCATGCGCGAGGTGAGCATGGGGAGCTTCGCCAGCTCGTCCGTCTGGATCGTCGTCAAGTAAGCGGCGCCGCGAAGGTCATGCTCCGCAAGGCGCATCAGGAAGTAATTGATCGTTTCGAAGGTCGTCAAGTGCTTCGGGCAGACCCGGCTCATCGCTTCATCCGTGATGGTATCGGCTTCATCTGTGATGCTGTCGGCTTCTTCCGAAGCGACGCGGCAGGCCTCCTCCATTTGACGGATGCGGAAGAGCGTCTTTTCTCGGAACTCCCGAATATCCTCGCGGTGACGGGCGGCATATTTCTCATTCGTTGCAAGGACCTCGCGGATCAGCGCATGCATGAGAGGATAATCGATCTCGACCTCCTTGCCGCCGAGCGATCCGGAGATGCGGCGCCACATCGGCTCGAGCTCTTCCCGGACATTCTTCTTCGTGCCGTTTCGGTCAAAAAAGTATTCTGCATATTCGTCGATCCCGTATTCGGAGAAATCGAGATGGATGAGCTGGACGAGATATTTGTCGCTATCCTCCTTCGATTGCCATGTGGCGCGGAGGGCTACCACGCCCATAAGGCGGGTATCCGTCGCCGTGCAGTCGTGAAAGGCATAATCCATGAAATGATTGTAATACGGCGAAAGCTTGCCTTCGCGAACTTCGAATGTACTCATAATGCTTCCTTCAGTCTTAAAGTTTTCTTCTTACAAAGAATTATTATAGCCTTTTTCGTATTTCACGTCTATCACGGAGATGTTGACAGAAAGACAAATTGCGTTATAATAGTTAGGATAATTTTACATTTGAATATCGGTAAGTCCTTATGAAGAGCGAGGGAGGGAATGGGCCCATCGATCTCGCGGCAACCACGCTTCGTCGAAGGTGCCAAATCCCACAGGATATTCCTGAAAGATGAGGCTGCGTAATGTTCTTCACGTGCGGTCTCTCGTGAAGATTTTTTTATGTCTTGGAGGACCGCCGATAAGATAGGAGGATTGAAATGAGAAGATTGTTCACTTCGGAATCGGTCACGGAAGGCCATCCGGATAAGATCTGCGACCAGATCTCGGATGCGATTCTCGATGCGATTCTCACCGAGGATCCGCATGCCCATGTCGCCTGCGAGACGGCCGTGAAGACGGGCTTCGTCATCGTATTCGGTGAGATCTCGACGACCTGCACCGTCGACATCGAGGGCATCGTCCGCCGCGTTGTCAAGGAGATCGGCTATGATCGCAGCGAGGTCTGCTTCGACGGCAATACCTGCGCTGTCCTCGTCTGCATCGAGGAGCAGTCGCCGGACATCGCACTCGGCGTCAACGAGTCGCTCGAGATCAAGGAAGGCAGCGAGAGCGGTGAAGATGCCATGACGGGCGCCGGAGACCAGGGCATGATGTTCGGTTATGCCTGCGATGAGACGCCGGAGCTCATGCCGATTCCGATCGCCATGGCGCATCAGCTGGCACTGAAGCTCGCCGAGGTCCGCAAGGACGGCACGCTTCCTTATCTTCGTCCGGACGGTAAGACGCAGGTTACGGCGGAATATGAGGATGATGAAGTCGTCCATATCGATACCATCGTCATCTCGACGCAGCACGATGAAGAGGTCTCGCTCGACACGATCCGCACCGATCTCATCGAGCATGTCATTCGCCCGATCATTCCGGCAGAGCTCATCGATGAGAAGACGAAGATCTATATCAACCCGACCGGCCGCTTTGTCATCGGCGGACCGAAGGGTGATTCCGGTCTCACGGGCCGCAAGATCATCGTCGATACTTACGGCGGCACGGCATCCCACGGCGGCGGTGCCTTCTCCGGCAAGGACCCGACGAAGGTCGACCGAAGCGGCGCTTATATGGCTCGTTATATCGCGAAGAATATTGTCGCAGCCGGCCTCGCGCGTCGCTGCGAGATTCAGCTCGCGTATGCCATCGGCGTTGCCGAGCCGGTTTCGGTCTATGCCGATACGTTCGGTACCGGTCTCATTGCCGATGAGGATCTCGTCAAGGTCATCTGCGAATGCTTTGATATGCGCCCGGGTGCCATCATCAAGGAGCTCGACCTCACGCGTCCTATCTATCAGAAGCTCGCGGCATACGGTCATTTCGGCCGTACGAAGCTCGGCGTACGCTGGGAGGATATGGACCGCGTCGATCAGCTGAAAGAAGCAGCAGCAAAGTATCGTTAAGCAAAAGGGCCGGGGTACCGGCCCCTTTTTGGTCACGGAAGGAAGGAGGAGAAGGAAGGATGGCGAAGGCAAGACAGGTCTATGATCTCATCATACTCGGGGCAGGTGCGTCCGGCCTCGCGGCGGCCATCCGCGCTCGCCGCGGAGAATCGGCGGCCGGGACGCCGGAGCGCGAGACATCGGCGCTCGAGACATCGGCGCTCGAGACAGAGAAGGCTCGCGCGCTCCCGACTGTCCTCCTCCTCGAGAAGAACCGGACGCCGGGGAAGAAGCTCCGCGCCACGGGAAACGGCCGCTGCAACATCTCGAATGCGGCCGCACCGCACGCCGCGCGCGTGCTGGAATTCCTCCGAGCTGAGGGGATGGCCCTCACGGAATACCCGAGCGGGCTCATCTATCCGCGCGCGGAGTCGGCGAAGGAGGCCGCGGAGCTTCTCGGCCGCCGCGCCGAGAGACTCGGTGCCGAAATACGTACGGAAACGGAGGTCCTCGCCGTCGAAGAAGCTCCGTTTCCGCATCCGTCGCATTCCGAAGCCCGTTTCCTGGTGAAAACAGCCAAGGGAACCTTCGGAGCGAAGAATGTCCTCCTCGCCCTCGGCGGCAAATCCGCCCCGCAGTTCGGGACGACGGGCGACGGATATGTCATGGCCCGCAAGCTCGGCCTTCCGGTCACAAGGCTCATCCCCGTCCTGACGCCGGTCACCTGCGCCGAAATGGAGGAAGAACGGACGAGGGAGCGCCTCGCCGGCATCCGCATGAGCGGCAGCGTCAGATTACTCAAGCGGGGAGAAGCCGTCTTTCAAGAGGACGGCGAGATCCAGTTCACGAAGGACGGCCTCTCCGGCATCTGCATTTTCAACATGACGCGTCACATGCGCCTTGAGGAGAGCGATTCCATGGAGGATTTCATCATCGAGATCCTTCCGAAGGATGCTTTTCATTCCGAAGAGGACGGCGAGACGATGGCGGAATACCTCCGCCGGAGAAAAGCAGCAGCGATGCTAAAGGAGCCGGCATCGGAAATCTTCATGACCTATGTCCGGGAAGGACTGGCCTCGCTCATTCTGGAGAGAGCCGGTGTGCCGGAGACGAAGGAGATTCGCGCGCTCAGCGAGGAGGAGCTCTCCCGCATCGAGGAAGAAGCCGCCTCCCTCCGTTTCCGTCCGACGCGCCTTCACGGATGGAAGGAGGCCCAGTGCACGCAGGGCGGCATTGCGCTTACGGCCGTGAATGAAGAGACGGGAGAAATCCTCGGTCATCCGGGACTCTATGCGGCCGGAGAAATTCTCGATTATGACGGACCGTGCGGCGGATGGAATCTCAATCATGCGATATGGAGCGGGATCCGCGCCGCCGAAGCCGTCGCGGCATCGCTGAAGCAAGGAGAAGAATAAACATGGCAGAAGAGAGAATGACATATCGCATCCATGAGATCAAGCTCAAGGTCGGCGAGCCGAAGGAGCATCTCCCGAAGAAAATCGCGAAGAAGCTCGGGCTTCCTCTTGCTGCGATTTCAGACCTTCGCCTCGTCCGTGAGTCGGTCGATGCGAGGAATAAGAAGGACATCCATCTCGTGTATACGGTCGACTTCTCGCTCGAGAAGCCGCTTCGAAAGAGCGAGAGGGAGATGGCGCGTCTCAAGGTCGCACGGCAGGAGGAGATCCCTTACCGCTTGCCGGAAGCGGGGACGGAAGACCTCGGCGGCCGTCCCGTCATCGCCGGCTTCGGTCCCTGCGGAATCTTTGCGGCGCTGACCCTGGCACGCGCCGGGTACCGCCCGATCGTCCTCGAGCGCGGCGCCTCGATGGAACACCGCATTCAGGATGTCGAAGCCTTTAAGAAGGAAGGCCGCCTCGATCCCGATTCCAATGTCCTCTTCGGAGAGGGCGGCGCCGGCACCTTCTCGGACGGCAAGCTGACGACGGGCATCAAGGACCTGAGAATTCAGACCATGCTCCGCATTTTCTATGAAGCGGGAGCGGGCGAAGATGTGCTCTACCGCCATCGCCCGCATATCGGAACAGATGTCCTGCGGGAAGTCATCGTCCGCATTCGTGAAGAAATCCTCGCCCTCGGCGGAGAGGTCCGTTTCTGTACGAAGTTCACGGATCTCCTGACGGAGGACGGCGAACTCCGGGGCGTTCGAACGATCTCCCTTGCGGACGGATCGGAAGAGGTGATCCCGACGCGTGCCTTCATCCTGGCGACCGGCCACAGCGCCCGAGATACCTTCAAGCTCGCGAGAGACCGTGGCCTTTCCATGGAGCAGAAGCCGTTCTCCATCGGCGTTCGCATGGAGCATCCGCAGGAGCTCATCGACCGCGCGCAGTACGGCGACGAGCGGAGACTCCCGCCGGCAGAATACAAGGTCTCTATGCGCTCTTCCGAGGGTCGCGGCGTCTATTCCTTCTGCATGTGCCCGGGCGGCGAGGTCATCGCCTGCTCGACGGAGGAGGGAACGCTCTGCGTCAACGGCATGAGCAACCGGAAGAGGGACAGCGGCACGGCGAACAGCGGCATTCTCTGCGATGTTCGGACGTCCGATTTCGGTTCGGACGATGTGCTCGCCGGCGTGGAATTCCAGAAGAAATATGAGCGCCTCGCATATGAGAACGGCGGCGGAGGATTCCGCATTCCGACCTGCCGCATGGAAGACTTCCTCGCAGATACCGAGGCGGCGGCACCGGTCACACATTCGCTCCCGGATTTCGCAGTGCGTGCGCTGCGAGAGGCCATCCCGGTCTTCGCGAAAAAGATCCAAGGATATGACATGCCGGATGCGGTCATCAAGGCGGTGGAGACGAGAAGCTCTTCGCCGGTCCGCATTCTCCGCGAGAAGGAGAGCGGCATGAGCAATATTCGCGGTATTTATCCAAGCGGCGAGGGCTGCGGATATGCCGGCGGCATCACCTCGGCAGCCTGCGACGGCATGAGGCAGGCAGAAGCGATTATTCGCAGGTTCGCCGTTCCGGCAGAATAGTTCTGCTATTAAATAAGTTTATGGAAAAACAGACCGCCGGTACCTCCGGCGGTCTGTGCTTTTTCTTGACCTGTGTAGGTCGGTGGCAAAATGTCCGGGAAATTCGATATGTTTTGAAATCGGGCTGATTGAAAGGGGGTACATTCTATGTAAAAATATTGTTTGTTGTTATAGGGAGCAAATTTAGATAAGGCAATATAATGGAGAAAATAATGAAAAAAATAATGAAAAAGATTTTAATCATTGAAGACGATAATGAAATCAACAATATGACGGCGGAAGCGCTGAACAAGGCGGGCTATTCCTGTGATCAGGCATTTTCCGGAACCGAAGCGCTGTTTTAT
>CASEEM010000023.1 GCA_949286985.1 uncultured Eubacteriales bacterium | reverse complement strand
CGACGTCCTGTCCGAGTCCGTAACGTGCGTGCAGCGTCTTCGTGATTGCTGCCGTCAGCGTCGTCTTGCCGTGGTCAACGTGGCCGATCGTGCCGATGTTGATATGCGGCTTAGTTCTTTCATACTTTTGCTTAGCCATTGGTCTGCCTCCTGAGATAAACCTAGTTATAAACTATTGGAGCTGTTGAGCAGACTCGAACTGCCGAACCTCTTCCTTACCAAGGAAGTGCTCTACCAACTGAGCTACAACAGCACAAATACAACGTCTTGAACGGCGTATGACAAAATATTACACTATGATTCCCCAAAATGTCAAGCCGTTCCAAGCTCTTTTTCGCGCGCCCCGGTCCCTTCCGAAGGAGGCATTTTCGAAAAAAGAAGGGATCCCGACCGGGACCCCTTCTTCGCTTCATCTTGACTCGGATCCACGTCCGAAACCATTAGTTGTTCGGCGTGTGATACGGCTCAACTCCAGGGCAGATGCGGATACGATCCGTAGCCGAAGCCTTGATCTCTCCGAAGTTCTGGAGCTCCTCCTCGCCGCGAAGAACACGGAGTGCACCGCCTGCGAGAGCTTCCATCTCATACTCACCCGGCATCTCCTCAACCGGAGCAATCCAATCGACCATCTTCTCGACCTTCTCCGTGAGATACTTCGAATAAGCGATACCGCCCGTGAGGATGATGCGGTCCACCTTACCGGAGACGACAGCGGACAGCTTCGCGATGTCCTTACCGATCTGATAGATCATGCCGTCATAGACGATCTTCGCATACTCATCGCCGGCCTCGATGCGCTTCTCGACCTCGATAGCATCCGTCGTGCCGAGGTGAGCCTTGAGACCGCCCTCACCGTGCATGCGCTTCATCGCCGACTTGTAATCAAGACCCGACGTGTAGCAGAAAGTGATGAGGTCCTTGCAGGAAACACCGCCGCCGCGTTCCGGCGTGAAGTTGCCCTCGTCGTCGTTGACGCAGTCGATGTTGATACCGTTGTGGAACAGACGGATCGAGCTGCCGCCGCCGAGGTGAGCAACGATGAACGTGCACTCATCGAAAGGCTTATGGAGAACTTCGTTCGCGCAGCGAATAGCCATGGCACGCGTATTCAGCATGTGGCCGACCGTGTAACGCGGAATCTCCGGCATACCCGAAACGCGGGCAACCGGTTGCATCTCATCCGTACCGATAGCATCATAGATAAGTGCCGGAATACCGTACTTCTGGTGAAGGTCATAAGCGATCATGCTGCCGAGCAGGGAAGCGTGCTTTCTGGCATCTTCCGGTCTCGTGAGATAAGCAATCATCTCCTCGTCGATGCCGATAGCGCCGTGCGGGCAAGCGATGATGTTGCCGCCGCGGGAACAAGCAGCCGTAATCGAAGACTCCTCGATGCCGTTCTTCGCGAGCGCATCGTAGACCTTCTGCTTACGGAACTCGAACTGATCGAGAATGTCATCAAACTGAGCCATCTCCTCCTGCGTATGGCGGAGCGTCTCCTTGAAAATTTCCTTCTCATCATCGTAAACCGAAATCTTGCTGGACGTCGATCCGAGGTTGAGAACAAGAATTCTTTCTGTAGCCATTGGTGGATACCCCTTTCTTCTTGCGTGCCGCAGCGCGGCTTATCACTCATAATCATTTTTATTATATATCTAAAAATATTCCCCGTTCAAGCATTTTGACCGCTTTATGCAAAAACCGCACCGCCCCGGAGGGCGGCGCGGTGCTTTAAGCAAACCTGTTACGAACAGCCTGCATCAACGAACCTGTCCTTACAGCTCCTCCTGACGGAAGTAGGAAACCGCCGACTCAAAGAGCTGCATATCGAAGTCGCCCGGTACGTTCTTGTAGAGACCGTATCCGATACGCTCCGAGTGACCCATCTTGCCGAGGATGCGGCCGTCCGGCGAGAGGAGACCCTCGATGGCCATCGCCGATCCGTTCGGATTGAAGCGAATGTCCATGGACGGCTTACCGCTGAAGTCGACATACTGCGTCAGAACCTGGCCATTCGAGAGCATCGCATCGATATCTCCCGGGTTGGCGACGATCTTGCCCTCGCCGTGCGAGATGGCGACAGAGTAGACATCGCCGACGCGGACCTTGCGGAGCCACGGCGACTTCGTCGAGCAGACCTTCGTGCGGACGAGCTTCGACTGGTGGCGTCCGATATCGTTATACGTCAGCGTCGGGCTGTCCGGTCCGAGCTCACGGATCTCGCCGAACGGAAGGAGTCCGAGCTTGATGAGTGCCTGGAAGCCGTTGCAGATACCGGCCATGAGACCGTCGCGCTCGTTCAGGAGCTCACGAACCGCGTCCATGATCTCCGCATTGCGGAAGAAGGACGTGATGAACTTGCCCGAGCCGTCCGGTTCATCGGCGCCGGAGAAGCCGCCCGGAATGAAGATGACCTGCGAGCTGCGAATCGCTTCGGCGAACTCCTTGACGGAACGCTTGAGGTGCTCTGCGTCGAGGTTGTTGATGACGAAGATCTCCGCCTCGCCGCCGGCGCGCTCGGCCGCACGGGCCGTATCGTATTCGCAGTTCGTGCCCGGGAAGACCGGGATGAGGAAGCGCGGCTTCTCCACGCGCTCGCGCGGGAGGAGCTGACTGTGCGAGCGATAGACGATATCCTGCGTCAGGCCGCCGCGAAGTCCCTTATAGAGCGGATAAACCGGCTCGAGCTTCGCCTCCGAAAGCGAGAGGAGCGTGCTCAGCTTGACATTGCTGAAGCCGTGGCTGATGCGGTCGCTCGACGTCGTCTTGCCGAGGTACTTGATGCCGGCGATCTGATCGATCTCCGGGCAATCCTTGGCCAGCTCGATGACGAAACTGCCGTAATCATAAGCGAAGATCTCGCGGAGCGAGAGATCGCGGTCGAATTCAAAGCCGAAGCCGTTGCCGACAGCCATCTTGAATACCGCCTCTGCCACGCCGCCGAATCCCGGCGTATAGGCTGCTGCGAGATATCCCTTCTCGCGCAGTCTCTCCATGATGCGGAAATTACGGATGAGCGAAGCGGCCGTCGGAAGTCCGTCCAGGCCTTTTTCCGGACGAAGCAGGAAGACCTTGTGATGGTTCCCCTTGAATTCCGGCGAGAGAACATGATCGATCGCCTCCGTCGTGACGGCGAAGGAAATCAGCGTCGGCGGTACGTGGATGTCTTCAAACGTGCCGCTCATCGAATCCTTGCCGCCGATGGCTCCGAGACCGAGCTCCATTTGCGCGCGATAAGCGCCGAGGACGGCGCTGACGACCTTGCCCCATGCGCGGTCATTCTCGCCGAGCTTCTCGAAGTACTCCTGAAGGCTCAGATAGATCTGATTATACGAAGCGCCCGTAGCGACGAGCTTCGCGACGCTCTCGACGATGGCGAGATAAGCGCCGTGGTACGGGCTTTTCTCGAGGATGTACGGGTTGAAGCCGTAAGCCATCATGGAGACGGTGCGGCAATCGCCCTCGAGGACCGGGATCTTGTGGACCATGGCCTGGATCGGCGTCTTCTGATTGAGACCGCCGTAAGGCATGAGAACCGTGCCGGCGCCGATGGTCGAGTCGAAGCGCTCCGAAAGACCCTGCTTCGAGCAGACATTGAGGTCGGAAACCAGGGCGCGCATGCCCTCATCGAAGCTCTCCGGAATCTCCTTATCGAAGCTTTCCGCGGCAGCGACGACAGCATCGGCCTGCTTCTCTGCGCCGTTCGTATCGAGGAATTCGCGGGAAATATCGACAATCGTATCGCCCTTGAAGTCCATGGTGAGGTAGGCTCTCTCCGTGACCTCGGCGACGACCGTCGCCTCGAGGTTCTCGCTCTCCGCCAGGTCGCAGAACTTCTGCGCATCCTCTGCCGCGACGACGACAGCCATGCGCTCCTGCGACTCACTGATGGCGAGCTCCGTGCCCGAAAGTCCTTCATATTTCTTCGGGACCTTGTCGAGGTTCACATGGAGTCCCGGTGCGAGCTCACCGATAGCAACGGAAACACCGCCGGCGCCGAAGTCGTTGCAGCGCTTGATGAGGCGTGTGGCCTCTCCGTTGCGGAAAAGCCTCTGGATCTTGCGCTCCTCCGGCGCGTTGCCCTTTTGGACCTCTGCTCCGCAGCTCTCGAGCGACTCCGTGCTGTGCGACTTGGACGAACCCGTCGCGCCGCCGATACCGTCGCGTCCCGTGCGTCCGCCGAGCAGGATGACCACGTCTCCCGGCTGCGGCGTCTCGCGGACGATATTGCCCTCCGGAGCCGCGCCGACGACGGCGCCGACCTCCATGCGCTTCGCGACATATCCCTCGTGATAGATCTCATCAACGAGGCCCGTCGTCAGACCAATCTGATTGCCGTACGAGCTGTATCCGGCGGCTGCCGTCTGAACGATCTTCTTCTGCGGCAGCTTACCTTCTCTCGTCTCCTCCATCGGACGGAGCGGATCTCCCGCGCCCGTGACGCGCATCGCCGCATAGACGTAGCTGCGTCCCGAAAGCGGATCGCGGATAGCACCGCCGATGCAGGTCGCCGCGCCGCCGAACGGCTCGATCTCCGTCGGGTGGTTATGCGTTTCATTCTTGAAGAGGAGCTCCCACTCCTGCTTCTCGCCGCCGATCTCCGCTTCGAAGCGGATCGTGCAGGCGTTGATCTCATCCGATTCGACGATTTCCGGAAGCTTGCCCTGCTCCTTCAGCGCCTTGACGGCGATCGTCGCGATGTTCATCAGAGTGATCGGCTTCGTGACGCCGAGCTGCTTTCTCGTCTCAAGGTATTCCTCGAAGGTCTTCTTGACCGTTTCATCCTTGAACGTGACGCCGCGGAGCGTCGTGTTGAATGTCGTATGGCGGCAGTGGTCCGACCAATAGGTGTCGATGACCTTGATCTCCGCTTCTCTCGGATCGCGTCCCTCACCCTTGAAGTAATCGCGGCAGAGCTTCAGGTCCGCGAGATCCATCGCGAGACCGTTCTGCACGAGATACGTATCGAGGTCGGCATCCGAGAACTTCGTGAAATTGCGCACCGTCGGCACCGGCAGCGGCTCCGGGTACTTCACCATCAGCGTCCCCGGCACCCCGAGCGCCGCTTCTCTCGCCTCGACAGGATTGATCATGTGCCCCTTGATGCGCGAGAGCTGTTCGTCCGTCACCTCGCCCTCCAAGACGTACACGACGGCCGAACGAACGACCGGTGCCGCATCCGGAGCGATGAACTTGATGCACTCCTCCGCCGAAGCTGCGCGCTGATCGAACTGTCCCGGCAGGAACTCGACCGCGAATGCCGCCTTGCCGCGGAAATCCATATCCGAATAATAATGATCGACCGGCGGTTCGGCGAAGACATTCTTTACCGCCTCCTCGAAGACCTCTTCCGAAAGGCCCTCGACGAAGTAGCGGTTGATGACGCGGACTCCCGTCAGCTTGTCCGCCCCGAAGCTCTCGCGGAACTCCGCCGTAAGCTCCCGTCCGCGATTCGCGAACGGCGCTTTTTTCTCTACATAGATGACTCTAACCATGCTCTTCTCCTTGTTCTCCCTGTGAAAAGCGTTCTCTCTTCGCTTGAAGCAGTCCCGCAATTATTCGCTCAATGCCTCGAGAGCTCTCTTGCCGATATCCTTGCGGTAGTACATATTCTCGAAATGGACCTCCGCGAGCTTCGCATACGCCTTCTCGATGGCCTCCGGCAGTGTCGCTGCCGTCTCGGTGACGCCGAGCACACGGCCGCCGCTCGTCAGCTGGCAGATCTCGCCGTCCTTCTCGCCGAGCTTCGTGCCGGCGATGAAGATCTGATCATGCTCCTTCGGCAGCGTGACCTTGAAGCCCTTGCGGTAGCTGACCGGATAACCGTCCGACGCCGCGACGACGCAGCATGCCGATTCCTCGCGGAAGGAGAAGTCGACCTCGTCGAGACGTCCTTCCGTCGTCGCGCGCATGATCTCGAAGAGATCGCCGTCGAGGAGCGGGAGAACGACCTGCGTCTCCGGATCGCCGAAGCGGCTGTTATATTCGATGACCTTCGGGCCGTCCTTCGTCAGCATGAGGCCGAAGTAGAGGCAGCCGCGGAAGGTGCGGCCCTCTTCGTTCATGGCATGCATCGTCGGAAGGAAGATGCGCTTCATGCACTCGTCTGCAATCTCTTTCGTGTAATAAGGATTCGGGGCAACCGTACCCATGCCTCCCGTGTTGAGACCCTCATCGCCGTCGAGCGCACGCTTATGGTCCATGGAGGAGACCATCGGGCGCATCGTCTTGCCGTCCGTGAAGGCCAGAACGCTGACTTCCGGTCCCTCGAGGAATTCCTCGATGACGACCGTGTCGCCGCTGGAGCCGAATTTCTTCTCCTCCATGATGGTCGCGATGCCCTCGCGTGCCTCTTCGCGCGTCTTTGCGATGATGACGCCCTTGCCGAGCGCGAGTCCGTCCGCCTTAATGACGACCGGGAGCTTGCAGTCCTCGACATAGGCTGCCGCCTTGCGGACATCCTTGAAAATTTCATATTCCGCCGTCGGAATGCCGTACTTCTTCATGAGGTCCTTGGCGAAGGCCTTGCTGCCCTCGATCTGAGCAGCGGCCGCCGTCGGGCCGAAGGCCGGAATGCCCGCCTCTGCCAGGCGGTCGACGAGACCCATGACGAGCGGATCGTCCGGTGCGACGACGACATAATCGAGTGCCTCGTCGTTGGCGAATTTCACGATTTCATCGAGATCGAGGGCACCGATCGGAATGCATTCCGCATCCTCCGCAATGCCGCCGTTCCCAGGAAGCGCGTAGATGCTCTCCACCTCCGGGCTCTTCTTTAAGCTCTTAATGATGGCATGCTCGCGTCCGCCGCCGCCAATCACTGCAATCTTCATTATGCTCTCCTTTCGACAATGTCTCGCGCGACATCCTCCACCGCCTGCGGCAGGAGAATGTGCTCCGCTTCCTTCATGACACGCTGCTGAAGTACCTCCGGCGTATCGCCCTCTTCGACGGCGACCGCCTTCTGCGCGATGATCTCGCCGCCGTCAGTGACTTCATTGACAAAATGGACCGTCGCTCCTGTCACCTTGACGCCGTACTCGAGGGCCGCCTCATGGACATGAAGACCATAAAAGCCGTCGCCGCAAAAGGACGGGATGAGGGACGGATGGACATTCAGGATGCGCTTCGGATAACGGCGCACGAAGTCTGCACTCAGAATCTTGAGGAAGCCGGCGAGGACGATGAGATCGATCTCGCGTTCTTCGAGGAGCGCGATCAGGCGCTCTTCGAAATCCTTCCCTCGTATCGTCACGGCTTCGACGCCGGCCTTCTCCGCACGGACGAGCCCGTAGGCCTTCTCCGAGGAGCTGACGACGAGCGCGATCTCGGCATGCGGAAGCTCGCCGGCCTGTTCCTTGTCCAGGATAGCCTGGAGGTTGGTGCCGCCGCCCGAGATGAGGACGGCTACCCGTGCCTTTGGATGTTCGATCATGATAATCCTTTCCGCTTATGTAAAGCCCGCGGCAGGGTGCCTGCCGCGGTTTTTTCATAGAAACTAGACGAGCTCGACCTTGTCTTCGCCGTCGACGATCTCGCCGATGACCATGGCTTTCTCGCCGGCCTCTGCGAGGATCTCGAGTGCGCGCGGCGCGTCCTCTTTCGCAACGACGACGGTCATGCCGACGCCCATGTTATAGGTATTGTACATGTCGCGTTCCGGGATGTCGCCTTCCTTCGCGAGGAGGCGGAAGATGGCCGGGGTGTCGATCTGATCCTTGTGGATGCGGGCGCAGCGGCCGTCCGGAATGGCGCGCGGAACGTTCTCATAGAAACCGCCGCCTGTGATATGCATGATGGCATGCGGCTCAATTTCGTTCATGAGAGCCAGGACCGGCTTGACGTAGATCTTGGTCGGGGCGAGCAGGGCTTCGCCGAGAGTCTTGCCGCCGAGTTCCTCAGGGCGCACCGAAAGATCGGCATTCTCGACGTCGAAGACCTTGCGGACGAGGGAATAGCCGTTCGAGTGGATCCCCGAGGAGGAGAGTCCGATGATGACATCACCGGCCGTGACCTTCTCGATGTCGATGACCTTGCTCTTGTCGACGATGCCGACGGCAAAGCCGGCGAGGTCATATTCGTCCTCCGGATAGAAGCCCGGCATCTCGGCCGTCTCTCCGCCGATAAGGGCGCACTCTGACTGGACGCAGCCGTCCGCGACGCCGGAAACGATCTCGGCGATCTGCTCCGGGACGTTCTTGCCGCAGGCGATGTAATCGAGGAAGAAGAGCGGCTTCGCTCCGACGCAGAGGATGTCATTGACGCACATGGCGACGCAGTCGACGCCGATCGTATCATGCTTATCCATGAGGACGGCAAGACGCAGCTTCGTGCCGACGCCGTCCGTACCGCTGACGAGGACCGGCTCCTTCATGCCGGTGAGATCCGGCTGGAACAGTCCGCCGAATCCGCCGACCGGCGCCGTGTTGCCGAATACCATCGTGCGGGCGACGTGTTCCTTCATGAGCTCGACCGCGCGGTAACCGCTCGTGATATCGACGCCTGCCTTTCTGTAGCTCTCGCTCTGACTTTTCATCTTAGTTCTCCTTCTTGATCTTCTCACTCAGCTTTTGCTCGAATTTGAACTTGCCGGAGGCTGCACGGCCGGCCGGATATCCTCCGCCGAAGCATGCGCTGCAATAACCCTTCTCATCGTCGCGCTCAATCAGTTCCGGAAGGCGTTCGACCTTCAGGTAGCCGAGCGTATCGCAGCCGATGATGTCGCGAATCTCATCCAGCGTGTGATTGTTCGCGATGAGCTGCGACTTATCCGAAATATCCGTGCCGTAGAAGCATTCATCGGTGAATGCCGGCGCTGCCAGTCTGAGGTGGACCTCCTTGGCTCCGGCTGCGCGAAGCTTCGCGACGATGTTCTTCGAGGTCGTTCCGCGGACGACGGAATCGTCGACCATGACGATGCGCTTGCCGCGGATATTCTCTTCGATGACATTGAGCTTAATATTGACCATGTTCTCGCGCTGTTCCTGTCCCGGGGCGATGAACGTGCGGCCGATATATTTATTCTTGATGAAGCCGATGCCGTACGGGATGCCCGATTCTCTCGAGTATCCGATGGCTGCATCGAGACCGGAATCCGGAACGCCGATGACGATATCCGCATCGACCGGATAATCCTTCGCGAGCGCATGACCGGCGCGAACGCGGGCCGCGTGGACGGAGATGCCGTCGATGACGGAGTCCGGACGCGCGAAATAAATATATTCGAAGATGCAGATGTGCTTCTCCTCCGTGCCGCAGTGGTCGCGGTTCGAGCGGATACCGTCTTTATCGAAGACGACGATCTCACCCGGCTCGATGTCGCGGACGAATTTCGCCGAAACCGCATTGAGAGCGCAGCTCTCGGAGGCGATGACGATGGAACCGTCATCGCGGACGCCGTAGCAAAGCGGACGGAAGCCGTGCGGGTCGCGTGCCGCGATCAGCTTGGTCGGCGACATGAGGAGGAGCGAATAGGCGCCCTTGATCTTGTACATCGCGCGGTTCACCGCTTCCTCGATGGAATCGGACTTCAGGCGCTCCTTCGTGATGAGATATGCGATGACCTCCGTGTCACTCGTCGAGCGGAAGATGGAGCCCTCCATCTCGAACTGCTTGCGGAGCTCGAACGAATTGATAATATTACCGTTATGCGCGAGCGAGAGGCTGCCCTTGATGTGGTTCACCATGATCGGCTGCGCATTGGCGCGCTCATTCTTGCCCGTCGTGCCGTAGCGGACATGACCGATGGCCATATGACCCTCGCCCAGGCTCGCCAGCGTGCTGTTGTCAAAAACATCGTTGACGAGGCCGAGGTCCTTGTGCGACGTGAAGACGCCGTCATCGTTGACGACGATGCCGCAGCTCTCCTGGCCGCGGTGCTGAAGTGCGAAAAGTCCGTAATAGACCGTTCGCCCGATTTCATAATTGTCCGGCGCAATGATACCGAATACGCCGCATTCTTCATGGAGTTCGTTCACTTTATTCCTCCCGATACTTCTCGCTGACCGCGCGGTCCTTCTCAATAACATTATCGTGCGCTTTGCGGCGCTCCTCCCACAGCTTCTTATTCAGTTCCGGATCGGAAACAGCGAGGATCTCTGCCGCAAAGATGGCCGCATTCTTCGCTCCGTCGATAGCGAGCGACGCAACCGGTATCCCCGGAGGCATCTGCACCGTCGAAAGGAGAGCATCCACGCCCTCGAGCGCCGAAGCCTTGATCGGAATGCCGATGACCGGAAGCACCGTGTTCGCTGCCAGGACGCCGCCGAGATGGGCTGCCTTGCCCGCTGCCGAAATGATGACGCCGAAGCCGTTCTCCTCCGCGGCCTTTGCGAAGCCGATGGCCTCGTCCGGCGTGCGGTGTGCCGAATAGACATGAACCTCCGTCGGAATGCCGTAACGCTTGAGCTCCAGAATGCACTTCTCTACAATAGGCAGATCGCTGTCGCTGCCCATGATAACTGCTACTTTTTTCATGGTATCTCCTCCTTCCGAGAGTCCGATAAAATCCCATTGTGAAACTAATTTTAATGTATCACAGCAAGGAACAAAGTCAACCGCGAACCCGTCACAAAAGCCGCCCACGGCAGGTCAAAATCGAAGAAATTTGCGGTTTCTTGCGAATTTTCCGAAGAATACCCGCATCGCCTCGTTTTAATGTTCGGAGCGTTTCGAACTTCACCGCCCGGACGGCACACTCAGTATCGTATACCGCGGTCCGAGAAAATACAGAGCAGCGCCCGCGCCTTTTCCGCGAAAAACGCCCCGCAGGACCGAGTGACCGGTGCCCGCGAGGCGTGCTTTACATTCACTTCATTATTCAAGAACTTGACAGGCCCGCCTTCGGCTGTGCGAAGCGGCGGCTGCCTTTTAACGGAAGCCCTCGTTGTCGCTCTTCTTGCTCGCACCGTTCAGGAAGACCCAGAGAACGAACGAGATGACCGTGAAGGCGAGGAGCGCATAGAAGCTCGTCGTATAATCGCCCGAGGACTCGACGAGAGCCGCCGAGATGTTCGGACCGATGAGCGAAGCCGGAATCAGCGAGAAGTTGATGATTCCGAAGTTGGCCGGATAATTCTTCGGACCGAAGGCGACATTGACATAAGCCGAAGAGAGCGTCGGCGTGCCGCCGTAGCCGAGACCGACAAAGATGAGACCGATAACGACGAGGATGAGGGAGCTCGTCATCGCGCCGAGGATGAGAAGAACGCTGGCGATGAGTATGAAGCCGCCGTTCAGGAGCGTGCTCATGCGGCGTCCCATGCGGTCGAAGTTGTTGCCGGCAACAATACGTCCCGCACCGTTAAAGAGCGAAACGATCATGCCGAGAACAGCCGAACCGCCGTACATCATCGAGATATTGGCTGCGCTGTTGATGACGAGGAGACCGGCCGAGTTCAGGAAGATCGCCCAGAAGAGGAAGAGCCAGAAGCGCGACGTGCGAAGCATCTCGCCCGGCGTATAATCATGGACCTGCTTGACCTCCGTCTCACCGCTGCCGCCGGCACCGGCAAGGTCGCTCTCCTTCGGCGCCTTCAGGATGACTGCACCGACGGCGAGGACGATGGCCGTGATGAAGGCGAGCATGCGGAATGCCCAGAAGACATCGTGTGCTGCAATCATCGTATTGACGATGCCCGAAAGGGCGAGGCCGCCGAGGCCGAAGCCCATCAGGAGGATGCCGCTCGCCAGCCCGACCTTGTCCGGGAACCACTTGTTCGTCGACGTGAGGACGGCATTATAACCGAAGCCGACACCGAAGCCACCGAAGCATCCGTAGAAGATGTAGAGCTTCATGAGCGAGCCGCTCGGATCGGCCGGATCGAGCGTCGAAACCATGAAGAAGCCGATGAAGAGCAGGGCCGCCGAGATGAGGACGCGGACCTTGACACCGAGCTTCTTGCCGGCGAGACCGCCGAAGAAGCCGCCGAGGCAGAACATCGTCATCGAGATGGTGAAGTTCATCGACATCTGCGAAACCGTCCAGGTGTCAAACTGCGCTGCGAACGGATCGCGGAAGATGGACCATGCGTAGATCAGGCCGAGGAACAGGAGGACCAAGGTCCCAATGCCCAGGTACAACCAACGTTTGCTGTTATTCATTATGTTCTCCTTTATTGCAATGATTCAAAGATCAATAGCCGCAAAATTCAGACAATACTTGCTAATCTTACCATTTCAGGCGCCGCATTGCCACAAGTAATTAAAATTTTTCTTCTGTTAAAATTTTAATCTTTCCCTCTGCTCTGAGCAGACTCTGCTCCGAACCGTCTGACGAATCCGCCCGCACAACTTATTCCGCCGGCGGCGCATAGATTTCGTCAAGCGCGCGGCATTCCGCCGTTGCGGTGCTCTTCGCCAGGCGGTAAAGATACGTCTCGCTCGTCTCCATCCGGCAGCCGAGCTCGCGCATCGCTCTCTTCGCCGTCTCCGCATCCTCTTCCTCCCTCGAAGCGATGCAGTCTGTGAGGACGGTGACCGGATAACCCTTCGCGCGGAGTCCCTCGGCCGTGAGAAGGACGGAGGTATGCGCCTCTGTTCCGGCGAGGAGGAACATCTTTTCCTTCGGATAGCAGTTCATCTTCTTCTCGAAGGCCGGCGCCTCCGTCATATCGAACTCGAGCTTGACGAGCTTCTCCATCTTATCATATTCATGGAGCGCCGCCTGCAGCTCGCCCCAGATGCGGCTTCGCCGTTCGCCGTACTGCTCCGTCACGAGAACCGGGATCTCGAGAGCCCGCGCGGCCAGCGCAAGGGAGAGAATGCGTTCCCGCACGCGTGCGAGGCGCGGAAGCGCTTCCATGATGTCCGTCTGGACATCCGTAAACACGATGACCGGTCTCGCGTCCGTCAGCTGACGGAGCTCCGCCAGGACATCGTACGCGACACGGTCCGCGCGGAGCGGCGTGACGGTCGCATAACCGTCGGCAACGGCCATACGGTCGACCTCCTCCTCCGCCTCCTCCTGCTCGCGGAGGTCGCTGCTGTACTGATAAGCATCCTCTTCCTCTTCATGCGGGAGGAAGGAATCATCGAAGCCGAGTCCGCCGCAGCCGACGATCTTCGTCCCCTTCATCTCGAAGCGCGGAAGATCCGGCGCATTGACATTGAGCATCACGCCCGCCGGGAGCGTCTTCGCCTGCTCGAGGAGCTCCGGGATGCAGTCGAGGAGATAATCGAAATTCGCGGCGTCCTTCGCGCCGACGGAAAGGGCGATGGACGGGTATCCTGCGAGCGCTCCCTCCGTCGCTCCAGCGACCGTGCCGGAATAGAGGACATCCATGCCGATGTTATATCCCATGTTGATGCCCGTGATGACATAATCCGGGTCACAGCCTTCCTTCCGGAGGTGCTGGATGCCGAATTTGACGCAGTCGGCCGGTGTCCCGTCGATGGCATAAGCGCGCGCGGCCCCTTCCATCACCCGGCTCTCCGCACGAAGGGGCCGGTCCAGCGTCAACGCCTGGGATTTGCCGGACTGCTGGCCGGCCGGGGCGTAGACGCTGACCTCGCCGCGGGCGGCGAGGGCGCGCACGAGCGCACGGATACCTGCCGCCTCGATGCCGTCATCATTACTGACCAGAAAATGCAACATCTCTTGTCCTCCTTACTTCCTTGTCTCCGCCTGCTTCATCGCCTGCGCCGTGAACTTCTTCACATTGCCGACGAACATCTTGATGAGGATCTGAAGGAGCGGCTTCGATACACGGTAATAATAGAAATTGAGTACCTGCTCCTCTTCCGTGCAGAGGTCCTCGACCGGGCTCATCTTGAGACCGACGCGGTTGGCGATCTCGCAAAGATCCTCCGCCGAGAAAACCGTGCGGCAGCGCAGCATCAGGGCGAGACCCGAACGAGAATTCTCCGCCGTGACGAGTCCCTCGCCGTTCTTCTTCACCTCGGCGAGCGCCGTCTCCAGCTTCTCCGCATTGAGGCGGCGGCACTTCTTGATATGGCGATGGTAATATCCCTCTTCCATATAGAGCGCCAGGCAGATCTGCTCCGCCTTGGAGCAGGTCTGGCTGTAACGGTCCTTGATGCGATCGAAGACCTCGACCAGCTCCTCCGGCAGAACCATGTAACTGATCTTGATCGAAGCGAACAGGGTCGCCGAGAAGGATCCGAGATAGATCACATGGCCGTTCGTATCGAGCCCCTGGAGCGCCGGAACCGGCTTGCCGAAATAGCGGAGCTCACTGTCATAATCGTCTTCAAAGATGTAGCTGTCATTCTCCTCTGCCCACTGCAGGAGCTCATAGCGGCGGCCGACCGGCATGACAGCGCCGCTCGGATATTGATTCGACGGGCTGACGTAGACGACGCTCCGGAGGTTGACCGGGAGCTTCTCGATCGCGATGCCGTTGCCGCGGACCGGGATGTTGGCCAGCGAGAAGCCCTCGTCCTTGAACATCGCGCGGACCGGGGCATAGCCCGGCATCTCCGCCGCGGCATTCGTGATGCCGATCTCTCTCATGATGCGGATGAGGTGGGCGGTCAACTGCTGGGAGCCGGCGCCGATGACGACCTGCTCCGGCGTGCAGCGGACGCCGCGGCTCGCGAAGAGGTAGCGCGCGATCTCATAGCGAAGGACCTCCTCGCCCTGCACATCCGCCTCCGTCTGAAGCGCATAAGCATATTCATTGAAGACCTTGTTCATGCACTTCTTCCACTTCGAGAATTCGAAGTTCGCTTCATCGTAGATCAGTTCGCGCTCCTTCGGCGTCTTGGAGCTCTCCGGCGGGAGGAGCTCCTCGAGCGTCTTCGCGCTCTCCTCCTTGGCATGGCCGACGGCCGAGCCGATGCTGTCGCTGACATAATAGCCCGACTTCGGACGGCTGACGATATACCCCTCGACGAGGAGCTGGTTGTAAGCCGCCTCCACCGTCGTCATACTGACGCGGTTTTTCTTCGAGAGGTTGCGGAGGGACGGCAGCTTCGTTCCCGGCGGCAGCTCGCCGGCGAGAATGCTGTCCTTGAGCTGGTTATAAATCTGTATATATAGATTTTGTTTCAAACTGTCATCAAATTGCAAAATCAGTTCATCCATTTGGCTGTTCTCCCTTCTCTGTGCTCTTTGATTATACACAAATTGCGTATTTAGAGAAAGACAAAATTGTGCTATCCTACATGAGGTCAATAAAAAAAGGAGATGATTAGTTATGGATTACAAGCGTATTCTCACGATTCAAGATATTTCCTGCGTCGGTCAGTGCTCGCTGACGGTCGCGCTGCCGATTCTCTCGGCCTGCGGTCACGAGACGGCTATCATTCCGAGCGCCGTTCTTTCGACGCACACGATGGGATTCACGGACTTCACGGTTCGTGACCTCTCGGAGGACATCCCGAAGATTGCCGCGCACTGGGGCAAGGAGGGCATCGACTTCTCCGCCGTTTATACAGGTTATCTCGGCAGCACAGAGCAGATCGATTATGTCATCGACATCATGAACAACCTGATGACGGAGGACGGTGTCAAGATCGTCGACCCGGCGATGGCGGACGGCGGCAAGCTGTATCCGGCGTTCGATATGGAATACGTCGAGGCGATGAAACGCCTGGTTGCGATGGCGGACATCACGATGCCGAACATCACGGAGGCCGCCTTCCTCACGGGCATGGATTATCGCGAGACGTACGATGAGACTTATATCAACGAGCTGGTCGCTCGCCTGCACGAGCTCGGTGCGAAGAAGGTCGTCCTGACCGGCGTCAGCTACGATGCGGAGACGACGGGCATTCTCTGCTCGGACGGCACGGAGACGACGTATTATCGTCACGAGCTGCTCCCGCACAGCTGCCACGGCACGGGCGACGTCTGCGCTTCGGCCTTCGTCGGTGCTTATATGGCCGGCAAGAGCCTGTATGAGTCGGCGAAGATCTCCGGCGATTACACGCTGGCCTGCATAAAGAACACGATGGACGACAAGGATCACTGGTACGGTGTCAAGTTCGAGCCGCTGCTCGGGGATCTGGCGCAGGCCGTTCGTGCGTAGTTCGTATCATCATCCTATTTGGATCTATGGAAAAGGACCGCTGACAATGTCAGCGGTCCGCTTTTAATTACTGAACAAATCACTTGGAGCTTCGGTCTCCATCCTATCGACCCTCCTTCTCCGGCTACAGCAGCAGCTCCATCTCATCGCCCTTCGGCTCGAAACCACGCGGGATATAGACCGGCCGCCCCTGGTCCGTGGCATACAGCCAGAGACGCTTGAATCCGTTGTCGCGGCTGAACTCGATGATGTGATCGACAATCTGCCCCGCGAAGCCGTGCTTTCTCCAATCCGGCTTCGTGTAGATATTAACGACATAGCCTTCGCGTCCGCGAAGATCCTCCGGCTTCGGCAGGCGCTCGAAGACGGTCAGCGCACCGGCGGCGACGATCTCGTTGCCCTGATAAATGCCCCAGGAATAGAAGTCCTCGTTGATATGCGCGAGATAATATTCTCTCGTCGCAGCCTCCAGCAGCTTATAATCCTCCTCGGTCAAATCCGGCTGAACAGCCTCATAGAGGCCTCGCCGCAGCTCCCAGAAATCGTCCGCCTCTTCCGGGCCCATCAGAATGACTTCCTGCTTCATGTTCTCTTCCATACGAGTGCCTCCTTTCGATGATGCTGTTCTTATGCTGATGCTGATTTATTGCGCCTCGTAATCCATATCGTCCGTCATCGTCGTCCGATCCTCATCATCGATGAAGACCGCTTCAATGCCGTCCTGCGCCTCGATGAAGGCCTTGCCGGCCTCCTTGCCCTTCATGAGGGTGATGGTACTCATTGCGTCGATGTCCATCGAACGGCCGCGGGCGGCGACGAGGCTGACGGCTTCGAGATCGGTATCTGCCGGATATCCCGTCTCCGAATCGAGGACGTGGTGATACAGCTTGCCGTCCTTCTCGAATTGGCGTTCATAAATGCCGGAGGTGACGATGGTCTCGTTCTCGAGGGCGGTCGAGCCGACGATCTCCGAACGGTCAGTGAACGGACGCTCGATGCCGATGCGGAACGGCGTGCCGTCCGGCTTGGCGCCGATGGTGACGATATTGCCGCCGAGGTTGACGACAGCCGAGGTGACGCCCTCCTCCTCGAGAAGGTCCGCCAGTTCATCGGCGATATATCCCTTTGCAATGCCTCCGAGATCGAGGGCCGCCTCCGGATCGGTCAGGCGGACGCGGCTCCCGTCAATCTGGATCTGACGATAATCCACATGCGTCAGCGCTTCTTCGATATCCGATGCTGCCGGAACGACCGGGTCCTGCGCTTCGAAATCCCAGAGCGAGCTGACCGGCCCGATGGTGATATCGAAGGCGCCGTCCGAAATCTCGCCGTAATGAATGCCGGCCTTGATGACCGCGAGTGCATCGTCTCCGACCTCCGTCCAGGCGCCGCCGGCCGCATTGATGCGGCTGACATCGCTCGATGGAATCGTGCGGGAGAGAGCTTTCTCCAGCTCGCGGCAGCGTTCATACGCCTTGTCGATGGTTGTCTCGGCCTTCTCGCGGTCGAGGGCGCCGTCCTGCTCATAGACGGAAATCGTGCAGACGGTATCGAGGTAGAAGCCCTCCTTCGAGACCGGCTCGACTTCTTGACTGCTTGAACAGCCGGTCTGTGTTATAATGGTGAGCATGATGATCAGCGCTGCCGAAAGCAGGCGCAGCCTTTTGCCGCGAGCGCGGGAAGATCTGCGGCTGCAGCAGTCAGTGCTTCGTGTCGAAATATCGGAAGGGCGCAAGGTCGTTCTCCTTTCTGGAATACTTACGGAACCAAGGAGGCTCCATCATTGTTCAAAGGCTTTTTCAAGAAATCCGATGTCGTGCTGTTCATCCTCTTGATGGCGCTGTCGGTCAGCCTGATGTTCTTCGTCTACCGGACGGGGAGCTCGGGCGAACGCATCGAGATCAAGGTGGCGGGTAAGCTCTATGCTACCTATTCGCTTGCGGAGGACCGCACGGTCACGGTCGAGCAGGACGAGGGCAAGAAGAATATCATCCGCATCGAGGGCGGCGAGGTCACCATGGAATCGTCGACCTGCAAGAATCAGGTCTGCGTCAACCACGCGGCCATCTCGCGCGGCGGTGAATCCATCATCTGCCTGCCGAACCGCGTCATCGTCAGCATCATCAGCTCGGAGGGAGGTGAATCGTATGACTCCGTCTCCGGTTAAAAAGCGCCGCTCCGCGCAGGAGATCACGACCATCGCGCTCCTCGCGGCGCTCGCTCTGATTTTCTCGTACGTTGAAGCCATTATACCATATACGCCGGGCATTCCGGGCATCAAACTGGGCGTCGCCAACCTGGTCACCGTCCTGGCGCTCTACAAGCTGTCCGCCAAGCATGCCGCTGCCGTGAACGGCGTCCGCATCTTCTTCGCCGGACTCCTCTTCTCGGGCGTCTTCGGCATGCTCTACTCCCTCGCGGGCGCAACGCTCAGCCTTCTCGGCATGATGCTCCTGAAGAAGACAGACCTCTTCTCCATGGCCGGCGTCAGCATGGCGGGCGGCGTCCTCCACAACATCGGACAGGTCCTCGTTGCGGCGCTCCTCATCGCGGATCTCCGCATCGTCTATTATCTCCCGGTGCTGCTCCTCTCGGGCACGCTCTCGGGACTCGCCATCGGCGTGGCTGCGCAGCTCATTGCCGCAAGGCTCCCTGAAGTTCGTTAAGAGCAAATCGCAGAGTCTCTCTGCGATTTTTTTATACGCACGCTCAAAGAAAAAGGCCGACACCCTGCGGTGCCGACCTGCTCTCTATCCACTTGATACGCTTCGCGCGACTTATGCGCCGAGTGCCTCGTTCAGTGCTGCAACGAGCTGATCGGCATCGAGTCCGTGAACGACCGAAGCCTCCTCGATGGACTCACCCTGCGAAGCCGGGCAGCCGATGCACATCATGCCGTTCTGGAAGAACGTCTGGACGAGCTCCGGATGCTCGCTGATAACGTCACCGATAATCATTTCTTTCGTAATAGCCATTGGATCTCCTTCCCTTCTTTCACTCTTATCCTTAAAGCGTGATATTGTTTTCTTTACATATGAGATAATGTACCACCGCGGGCAGAGAAAATCAATACTGCAGCGCAAATTCCTACCAAATTGCTATGAATTCTTTTGCAATTTCCTCCTATGAGTTATAATATACCTGCATCAACAAACTAAAACACGAACCACGGAGGTCTCTATGATCGATTTTAAACCTCTCCGCCTCGAGGACAAGGATCGCATCTCGAGCATCATCTGCGCGAGCGGCTGTCATGGCGCCGATTACAGCTTCGCCAACCTCTTCCTCTGGCGCGAAGAATATAAACCGGAAATTGCTTTCCTGGATGAGCGCATGCTCCTCTTCATGCCGCTCTTCGAGGATCTCTACGCCTACCCGAAAGGCGGCGGCGATATCCGTCCCGCCGTCGAAGCCCTCCTCGAGAACGCCCACGCACGCGGTCACAAACTCGTCATGCGCGGCCTCACCGAGCGTACCCTCGAGGAATTCCTTCCGCATTATGAAGGACGCTTCACCATCGAGGAAAACCGCGAGGACGCGGACTACATCTACACCGTAGACAAGCTCGCCGACCTCGCCGGCCGCAAGCTCGCCTCCAAGCGCAATCACATCAATCAATTCGAACGCGGCGGCGACTGGGAGTTCCGGCGCGTCACGAAGGACAACACCGACGAAGCGCGGAATTTTATCCGCACCTTCTATGAAGAGAAGCACGACCCGACCCTCGCCGCCGAATCTAAGGCCATTCGCGAGATGTTCACCCATTACGACGACCTCGGCTTCTACGGCGGGCTGCTCTACCAGCTCGGCGAACCGGTCGCCTTCACTGCCGCCACGCGCCTCGACGAGATCACGCTGGACGTCCACTTCGAGAAAGCGCTCCCGCACGTCAAGGGTGCTTACCCGATGATCAACCGCGAATTCATCCGCATGATGCGGGACCTCATCCCGGAACTCGAATATGTCAACCGCGAGGAGGACATGGGCATCGAGGGACTCCGCCGCGCCAAGGAGAGCTACCACCCTGACGTCCTGCTCCGCAAGTACACAGCCACGGAGATCTAAAGGAGGCTCCCGATGAATACTTCCATCCGCACGCTCTCCCCTTCTGATAAAAGCGATTTCATCGCGCTTCGAGCGGCTGTCTTCGGCGACGATGAAGCCTTCCTCGACTTCTTTGCCGAAACCTTCGGCAGCAAGCTCGAGGATCTCATCCTCGAAGAGGACGGAAAGCTCGTCTCCGCCCTGACCCGCTTCGAAACCGGCGAACTGGTGCGCCCTACGGCGCCGACCGACGCTGCGCCGATCCCCGTCATCATCAGCTACGCCATCGCGACGGATGCCTCGGCGCGCGGCAAGGGCTGCGGCGCACGCATCACGAAGGAGGCCGCCCGCCTCGCTCATGAGCAAGGCGCCCTCTCCGCCCTCTCCCCGGCCGAGCCGTCCCTCGTGAACTTCTATGAACCGCTCGGCTATCTGTCGTATTTCTATGCGAAGGAACTGCAGCAGGACTGCCGAGCCATTGACAGCATAACGAATGCGAGCGAGCTCCGGCGACTCAGCCCGGCGGAATACGCCAAGCGGCGCGAGACCTATCTCGCAAACCGCTCCCATCTTCGCCTGAATGCAGAAAGCCTGCGCCTCGCCGAAGGCCTCAGCCTCGGCGGCCGTTCACTCTGTGAATGGGAGGGCAAGGCTCTTCTCGTCATCGAGGACTTCGAGGAGGGTGCCGAGGTACTTCACCTTGCGGAATTCCTCCCGGCAGACGGCGAAGATGCCGAGTCTCTGCTTCGCGCGCTCGCTCCGGCGCTTCTCCGCATGGTGAAGGCAAGCCGCCCGTCTGCGGAGATTCACGAGATCCGTGCCCTCACGCCCGCATCGAGCGGCGATGAAAATGTGGAGGTTCTCGGACTTGTCGCAGCGCAGAAAGGAAACGGAGTCGAGAATGAACTCTGCACCGAGATTCAAGAGATAAAAAAAGATACAGGAGCACTGCTCCCGTATCTCGGATTCACGTTCGGTTAATAAACCATCGCATATACTACATTTGCATCAACAGAATGGCTTGTCTTGCGGACCAATGCCGATAATCGGCATTGGTCCGCTTTTTCATATCCCAAGACTTAGTCGCGCACCATCACGGTACGGAAATCCGGATCCATGTATTTATACCCGAATGTACGGAATACGAATTCGTAACGGCTGTCCGTCAGCGCATAGATATGCCCATCGCAGCTCACCGCCATGAGAAGATAATTCTCCAGCTCCTTGCCGAGCAGCAGTGCCGTCTCCCGATTGTCGAACCGTTCGTCGATCAGGAAATCCGTCACCATGAAATTCATCGCGCCGTCGCTGCATACCCGCGTGAAGGCGATGAGTTCCTCCTCTTCATAGAATCCTGCCATAAAGGAGCATCCCTGAAGGGAGCGGAGCAGATTGCGATCATTCGGGCGGCGCCGCCCGCATCTTTTATAGAGCGAAAGCAGCTCCTGCGGCATCGTTCGGTTCATCCGTACTTCCATTCATGAATCCTCAATTTCTGTCACTATTTCTCTTCGGCGTTCTCTTCATTCTCCGAAGCAGCTTCCGTCTCAGAGGCTTCTTCATTCTCAGGAGCCTCTTCGAGCTTGTTCAGAGCCTCTTCCGCCGTCTCCGAAGCGGCCGCTTCAGCCTCTTCGGTCTTATCCGCGATTACCTCCGTCTTCGCGGCCTTCTCGTCCTTCTCGCCGCACGCGCAGACCTTCTCTGCCTTCGCCTCGTCCTTCGCGCACTTCGATGCATTCAGCTTGCAAAGCTGATCATAGATGACCGCAATACCGAACATCATGACCGTCGTGATGAGGAAGCTGAAGCTTCCCGTGATGACATATCCGATCGCCGTGCTGAGGTCGTCCGTCACCGACAGGCCCGCCGATGCGTAATACGAGCCGAGGTACGACCAGGTGCTGACCACCGAATAGAGGAAATAGAGCGCCGACAGTGCAGCAAAGACATAAAAGGTGATGCTGAGCTTCGAGCGCTTCATGCCGTTCGCGGTCTTCCCATTCTTCTTCATAGTAAATCCTTTCTTCTTTCAAAATAAATTCATCCGATTGCTATGCTACCGCATCGCACCGCGGGATCTATGGTCATTCTGTAAATATTTGATGAAAACTGCCGCCCTGCGTCTCCGGCCTCTCGCGCAAAAGCCGCTCCCTGCTACCACGGGATCGGCGCTCTTCCGTGCGCCTCGAGGAACTCGTTCGTGCGCGAATAATATTTCCCGCCGAAGAAGCCGCGGTACGCCGAGAGCGGACTCGGGTGCGGTGCCGTGATGATGAGATGGCGCGAACCGTCGATAAGCGATGCCTTCTCTGCCGCCGGTTTGCCGAAGAGAAGGAAAACGCACGGCTCCTCCTTCGCCGAGACAGCGCGGATGACTTCATCTGTGAAGGCCTCCCATCCCTTGCCGCGGTGGGATCCCGCCTGCCCCTCGCGGACGGTCAGCACCGTATTGAGCAGCAGAACGCCGCCTTCAGCCCAGGAAAGCAGCGAGCCTTCATTCGCCGGCGGCACCGGCATGCCGAGATCCGCTTCGCGCTCCTTCAGAAGATTCCGAAGCGACGGCGGCTGACGCACGCCCGGCGCGACCGAAAAGGAGAGTCCTTCGGCCTGCCCCTCTTCATGATACGGGTCCTGTCCGATGAGTACGGCACGAACGTCATGATACGGTGTCGTCTGAAAAGCACGGAACATCTGCTCCTGCGGCGGATAGATCGTTTCACGGCGGTATTCTTCTTCGAGAAATGCCCCGAGCGCTTCAAAGCTCGGCGCGGTCAGCGCCTTTTGAAGGACCTCGTCCCAGCTTCCGCCGAGGACCGGCGGCCACGGGAACGAATCGGAATAAGCTGTATTCATGTACCTACCCTCCGCGACCTAATGCTTGCCCGGATAACGCGAATCCCGGATGCGGTTCGCGATGGTCGTCACGAGGAAGGCGATGAGCCCGCCGATCAGGATGCCGCTGAACACGTCGAGCGGATAGTGAACGCCGACGTAGAGGCGCGAAAGCGCAATAAGAAGGGCGAGCAGGAGAATCGGCACGCCGAGCTTCTTCGGAAGATTCAGAAACACGGCGAGCGCCGGCGCGATGCTGTTCGCCGCATGGCCGGACGGGAAGGAGTAATCGTGTTGTGCTTCAATCAGAAGACGCACGGCCTCCAGTTCCTCATAAGGACGCGTCCGCGCGACGAAATCCTTGAGGAAGAGATTGACGACCAGGAAGGTCAGCGCCAACGAGACGAGTGAAATCACACCCGCGCGGCGTGTTTTTTTGAAGAACAGGAAGAGCACACCGAGGGCAATCCAGAGGTAACCCTTGTTGCCGAGGTGCGTGATGAACGTGACGATCGGCGTCACAC
This sequence comes from uncultured Eubacteriales bacterium, assembly GCA_949286985.1. GTDB lineage: Bacteria > Bacillota > Clostridia > Peptostreptococcales > Anaerovoracaceae > Mogibacterium. The sequence goes on along the minus strand of CASEEM010000023.1, from coordinate 11,863 downwards.
GGTCATCGACGAGCGCGTCCTGAATCGCGATCAGAAGCTCGCCGTCTTTGATCAATATTTCTTGAAGCATAATCTTTTCCTACTTATAGACCTTCGGGAGGCGCAGACCGAAATCGCAGAGGATTTCGTAATGAATCGTGCCGATCTTGCCTGCGAGCTCCTCCGCCGTGATTTCCTCCTCGCCCTGCTTGCCGAGGATAACGACCTCGTCGCAGCGCGAGACGTCCGGAATATCCGTGACATCGATCATGCACTGATCCATGCAGATATTGCCGACGACCGGGACACGCTTTCCGTGGACGAGGACCTCGGCCTTGCCGGAGAGCGTCCGCGAATAACCGTCCGCATATCCGAGCGAAATCGTCGCGATCTTGCTCTCGCGCTCCGTGACGAAGCGGCGGCCGTAGCTGATGGCCGTGCCGGCCGGTACCGTCTTGAGATAGACGATATTCGCCTTGACGGACATGACCGGCTCGAGCGTGAGGCGGTCGCGGCAGACCTTGTCCGACGGATACAGTCCGTACAGGATGATGCCCGGGCGGACATAATCAAAATAGGTCTTCGAGCAATCCGTGACGGCGGCGCTGTTCGCGATGGTGAGCGCGCCGATGCCGACACCGTCGGAGGCGAGCATCTCGTAGAAATCATAGAATTCGCGCAGCTGACGGTCGGTATAATTCTTGTCCTCTTCATCCGACGAAGAGAAGTGGGAGATGAGTCCGATGATGCGAAGTCCTTCCATCTCATCGATGCGTTCGATGGCATCGCGCGCCGCTTCCTTCTCCTCGCGGGTCTCGACGCGATAACCGATGCGGCCCATGCCGCTGTCGAGCGCAATCATGCACTGAATCTCGCGTTCCGCCTTCCGTGCCGCTTCGGCAAAGACCTCCGCCCGCTCCTCCGAACAGAGGAGAATGGTGAGATTATAGCGAAGGACGAGATCGGCACACATATCCGGCACGAGGCCGAGGACGAGGATGTCGTCTTCGATGCCGGCACGGCGAAGTTCCAGCGCTTCATCGATGGTCGCTACAGCGAAGTGATGAATGCCGTTTCGCCTCATGATCTCTGCACAGCGGACGCTGCCGTGGCCGTAGGCATCGGCCTTGACAACACCGATGATTTCACTGCTTCCGACCTGTTCTTTGATCTCACGAATGTTATTCTCCAGGGCGCCGAGATCGATCTCGACCCAGGTCTGCCTCATGGTTTCCTTAATCATGTTATCTGTCCCCTGATGATGATTGAAAAGCGCCCGCGCCGTCAACGGACTGCGCGGGCTTTTCCATAACTATCGTTTCATTAAAGAGCCTGCTGCTCCCCGCGCTTAGCGGAGGATCAGCTCGTCGCGGGCCGGGCCGTTCGATACCATCGACACGCGGACGCCGACCTCCTGCTCGATGCGCTCAATGTAGCGACGGCAGTTCTCCGGCAGGTCTTCATACTTCTTGATGCCGCGGATGTCGGTCTTCCAGCCCGGAAGCGTCTCGTAGACCGGCTTCGCTTTCTCGAGGAGCGGCGTGACCGGGAAGTCCTTGGTGATCTTGCCGTCGATCTCGTAACCGACGCAGATCTTGAGCTCGTCGAGGTAGCCGAGAACATCGACGACCGTAACAGCGACCTCAGTCGCTCCCTGCATCATACAGCCGTAGCGCGTAGCGACGGCGTCGAACCAGCCGACTCTTCTCGGGCGGCCCGTCGTGACACCGAACTCGCCTCCGTCTCCGCCGCGGCGGCGAAGCTCGTCACCCTCTTCACCGAAGAGCTCCGTGACGAAGGCACCGGCACCGACAGCCGACGAATAAGCCTTGACGACCGCGATGATGCGGCTGATCTCATGCGGCGGAAGTCCTGCACCCGTCGCACCGAAGCCGGCGAGCGTCGAGGACGACGTGACCATCGGGTAGATGCCGTGGTCCGTATCCTTGAGAGCGCCGAGCTGGCCCTCGAGGAGAATCTTCTTGCCCTCCTTGAGGCCGCGGTGAAGCTCCGCCGAGACATTCGCAACATACGGCGCGAGAATCTCCTTGTCCTCCATCAGCTCCTGATAAATCGCCTCCGGATCGAGGAGCGGCTTATGGTAAAGCTCCTTCAGCAGCGCGTTCTTGATCGTGCAGACATTCTCGACGCGCTTACGGAGCACGTCCTCATCGGCAAACAGGTCGGCGACCTGGAAGCCGATCTTGGCATACTTATCGGAGAAGCACGGCGCGATGCCCGCCTTCGTCGAACCGAACGAACGGCCGCCGAGGCGCTCCTCTTCATAAGCATCCAAAAGCATATGATACGACATGACCAGCTGTGCGCGGTCTGAAACGAGGATGCGTCCGAGCGGTACGCCGGCACTCTCCACGTCGCGGATCTCTTCTATCAGCTTCTTCGCGTTAACAGCCACGCCGTTCGCCAGAACGCTCGTCGCTTCGCGATTGAACACGCCGGACGGAAGAAGATGGAGTCCGAACTTGCCGTACTCATTCTTGATGGTATGGCCTGCATTGCTTCCGCCCTGGAAGCGGACGATGTAATCGGAATCCTGTGCGAGGATGTCCGTGATCTTGCCCTTGCCTTCGTCTCCCCAATTCGCGCCTACTACTGCTGTGATCATAATTTCCTCCTGCCTCTCTGCGGCAACTGCCGCTTCCGGCCTTATGACCCCGTCGAAAATTCGACCTTCTGTAAAGCCTTATGAAAAATTTGCTTTATGACGACTTGACCGTCTGATCAAAGCCGTACATTTAATTTTACCTCAAATGCGGCTCACTTGCTACTATTTTATGCCGATGTGGGCGATCTGCCGCTCCGGTTGCTCCGAAGCAGGCGCCGCCGATGCACCGAAGCGCCTTTTACAGGAACTCGATCTTGCTCGTATTGCGCCAAATGCCCATCTTCTCCGCTTCGCGGATGAGTTCCTCGCGAAAATCCGGGTGCGCGATGCTGACGAGGCTTTCGGCGCGCTGCCATGTCGACTTGCCCTTGAGGTTGACGGCGCCGTACTCCGTGACGACATACTGCACGGCCGCACGCGGCGTCGTGACGATGGAACCCGGTGCGAGGACCGGATGGATGAGCGATTCGATCGTGCCGTCCTTCTTCGTGCGCGTCGAATGCGTGCACATGAAGCTCTTGCCGTTCTTCGAGAGGAAGGCGCCGAGGACGAAGTCGAGCTGGCCGCCCGTACCCGAGAGGTGACGGTAGCCGCTGCTCTCGGAACAGACCTGTCCGTAGAGGTCGATGCCGACGCAGCTGTTGATGGAGATGAAGTTGTCGATCTCCGCGATGGTGTTGACGTTGTTGACGTAATTGACCGGCGCGCAGCAGCAGATCGGGTTGTCATCGATGAAGTCGTAGAGCGGCTTCGTGCCGATGGCCGCCGTGTAGACGGTAAGGCCCTTGTCGCGCTTCTTGTTATTCGTCAGCTTGCCGGCATAATAGAGCTTCATAAAGGCGTCGACGAGCACCTCGCTGTGGCCGGAGAGGTCGCGGACATCTGACTCGGCGAGAAGGTTGCCGATGGCATTCGGCACCGTGCCGATACCGAGCTGAAGCGTGCTCTCGTTGCGAACCTTCTCGACGATGGACTCCGCGATGCGGCGATCCTCCGGCGACGGGGCACCCGGTGCCATCTCGGCGAGCTCCGGACTTTCGCCTTCAATAATATAATTGACATCCGAGATGTTGATGTGGCTCTGGTAACCGAGCGCAATCGGCATCTTCTCGTTGACTTCGACGATGACCGTCTTGGACGCCTTGATGATGCCGAGCAGGTCGCAGTGATTCGGGCCGAAATTGAAATTGCCGTAGCGGTCCATCGGGGCGACCTGGATGCAGCAGATGTCGAAGCCGTTCCCCTCGAGGTGCCAGTAGAGCGGCTCCTCATTGAAGAGGATCGGCACATACCAGCAATTGCCCTCGTCCATCATGCGGCGGTCGCGCGCCGTGAAGTGAGACGAATAGAAACGAATGCGGTTGACATCGTGCTCCGCCTTGTACGTCTCCATCATGTCGTGGCGCACGCCGACCTCGGTCTGAATCTCGAGGCCGCGAAGGAGCGTATCGTTCTTGAGACGCTTCGCCAGTGCGCGGTCCATATAGACGGACGTGCCCGTGCCGACGCCGAAATGCAGACGATAATTGCTCTTGACGAGGCTCGCCGCATAATCGGCATCGATGAGCTTCGTCTTATATTCATTCTGTACTTGACTGATTTCGTACATGAGTACCTCCCGCGTTTTTTGTCTCAAAGATATGAGTTATTGTATGCTATTTGTGTTTCTATTGCAATATGGCTGCGTGTGCAACAGCTGAAAGTTGTCTGTAGTTCCAAGAAAAGAGCGGCGCGCTTGAACGAATGCCCCTCGCGTGCTATGATGAAGATTGTAATCGCGAGGCGCGGCGCCGCTCGCTTCGCACGCTCAGCACATTCATTCATTATCATGTCTCAGTAGCTCAGGGGACAGAGCACCGCTCTCCTAAAGCGGGTGTCGCGCGTTCGAATCGCGCCTGGGACACCAAAGCAGCCCTATTCGAACTTATACTTTTATCCCGGCGGATTCGCCACAGAAATATGGTTTGAATAGAGCAAAACTAAAACGGCTTAGAGCCGTTTCAGACTGTAGACAAAGTCCTTTCTCCACTAGTGTGGAGAGAGGGCTTTTCTAGTGTCAAAAAACAAGGGTACCCGGCATGCTAGCAAAGTTCATTTGCAAACGCAGTAAACGTCTGCAAGATTTATTTGCAAAAGAATACAGCGACTTTCCTTTCTGGGTAGTCGCTGTATTAGAATCATTTTAGCCTTGATATAGCAATGTCTCAGTACGACCATTCAGGTTCGATGTGATATTTAACAGATGCCTTGTCTAGCACCTCTATACAAGTCTCTATATCAACCGCCAAACCTTCTGTCAGTTTCGCAGTTGAACCTGCTATCAAAGACTTAGCCTGTATAAAATTACAGCCTGCAACCTTCGAAACCGCCTTCACTACATTAGAATCAGCATTATTCCCTTGTTCAAGAATAATTGAATAGATTGTCGCATCCTCAGCCTTCGGTTCGATATATGAAGTTACCCATCCCCAACCGCATTCAGGACATTCCATACCAATAGGTCTTTCTGGATCTAACGGAGTCATAACAGCTCCACATTTTTCACATATAATCTTTTCTGTCATTTCTTGTTACCTCCTGGAGTAAGTTAGCCCACAAATAATCGTTTGGTGCGTACACCGTTACTCCTGGCTTATTAGCAAGGTTTTGTGCAAATCCGTTTCCTCGTGCGTCGGCATTACATGCGAGCAGCCTAATTGGTTGTCCTTTCTTATATCCCGGTAGCTTCTCAATCATTTTTGCTGCAGTTCTTGGATTAATCATTATCCTCTGGCCAATCGACTTCATGCAATACATCTCGTTCAGCCTTTAATGTAGCTCTGACAATACGCTTTTCATTCGAATAAGTTCTCCATGTCAGTTCCCTAAATCTCATTGGATTCTCTATTGCAAACCTAGACAACTCATATGGATCCTCGAGCGACTCGTCATATGTACATTCTACCCTAAAATAACACCTTGACAAAACTCCGAAAAACAAGCTTCTTCTTTGTCCATTTGAAAACAGCCAGTGATCTTTGAACACAGAGCTACCCTCTTTAACGGGGATATATTTAAGGGCAACTTGATAACCCTTCTCAAAATTTATCCAATTCCAAAATCGTTCAGCAGGTGTTCGAATGGAATCTCATCTACAATTACTATACGTACGAATCCATGTATGCTATCCTCCGAGAGCTCACGCTCTCGGCATTTTTCGCAAATCTCACTTGACAAAGCAGCGGCCGCCCAGTATATTGATGTTAGTTAGTGGTATCTAACCAACAAGGGCACCGCTTTTTTAAGAACCTATGGTTAGTTATAACTAACCATGCGCGCAGCATCCAAGGAGGAGAACCTATGTCCGAAGAATTATTGATCAAACATTGTTCCCCGACGCTGGCCGGCATCAAGACGGCGAACCTGTTCACCGCCTCCTTCGAGAACCGCGAGGCCTTGAACGCCTGCCTTCGGTGCTGGAACTGCTTCTTGACCCGGAAGGGCCTCCGCTCGATCCCCCTTCGCTTCGTGAACGGGCGCGCCTTGATCTACGTCTATCGCCCGGCGAGACTGAAGCAAGATCTCCGGCAGGATTCGGCCGAGCACATCCTCCTCAAACGCGGATATTGCACCGAAGCACCGGAGAAATGCATCGCGCATCTGATGGAGCGCCTTCGCACCCGTGAGGATTTCCCGCACGAAATCGGACTCTTCCTCGGCTACCCGCCGGAAGACGTCAGCGGCTTCATCGAGAACCGCGCCTGCGACTGCAAGTGCCTCGGATGCTGGAAGGTCTACGGCGATGTCGAAGCGGCGCAGAAGACCTTCGCCAAGTACAAGAAGTGTACCGCCGTGTACGGCGATCTCTTCGCTCAAGGTCGGTCTGTCGAACGGCTCACCGTGGCCGGCTGACGATAGATTCCATAGATTCCATAGAACCAAATTAGTCACAAGAAAGGTGGTAGAATTATGAGCAAAGCAGCAGTTGTTTATTGGAGCGGCACCGGCAACACCGAGGCCATGGCTTCGGCAGTCTCTGAGGGCATCAAGGAAAAAGGCGGCGAAGCCGTCCTGCTCTCTGCAGCGGATTTCAGCGCTTCCATGATGGACGATTACGACGCTGTCGCCTTCGGCTGCCCATCGATGGGCGTCGAGGAGCTGGAGGAGAGCGAATTCGCCCCGATGTTCGAATCGTGCGAGGCGAAGCTCTCGGGCAAAAAAATCGGCCTCTTCGGCTCCTACGGCTGGGGCGACGGCGAATGGATGAGAAACTGGGAGGAAACCTGCAAATCGGACGGCGCCGTCCTCGCTGCAGATCCGGTCATCTGCAACGACGCACCGGACGACGATGCCGTCTCCGCCTGCAAGGCGCTCGGCGCAGCCCTCGTATAGTATAAGCAAACCCCTTTTAAGACCCTTTCTAACCATAGTAAAAGCGCCGGAGATTCCCTGTGTGGGAGTCTCCGGCGCTTTTTATCGATACAAGTCCTCCAATGTAATCAGCATCACTCCCCCCTACCATTGGCCGACATCCGATTCCATATCCAGCTTGTTGATATAAAAAAACGGAGGGCATCTGCCCTCCGTTTTACTTTGGTTTCACCGAAATATTAGTTTCTGTGATGCTTTCTTCTGAGGCCGACCAGGAGCAGGATCCCTGCCAGCGATACAGCGAAGAGCGAAATCCAGAGAGCCATCGGCGTCTCGTCTCCGGTCTTCGGAGCATCCGTCTCCTCACCCTGTTCGGTGTCCGTTCCGTTCTGATCGTTATCTCCGTCTCCCGGGTTGACATTCTCTGCCGCCGTGACCTTCACCGTCGTGGAACCCGTCTTGCTGGTGACGAAGTTGGTATCCTCATGCGTGTACGTCCAGTAGAGCTCGACGCTCTCGCCGGCTGCAATATCCTTGAGGGAATCATCGGTGACCGGCGTGTCTCTCGTCTCGTCGAGGTACCAGGTCAGCGTACCGTCCATGACGCCCGCGAGGTCGTCCTGAACGGAGTCATCGACCTCGAAGGATACCGGCTCAGGGAGCTTGGACAGCAGTGCGTCCTCACCCTCTGCAATCTCCAGCTCCTTCGGAACCTCAATGGAGAAGTCGGCTGCTGCGATGTTGAACTCCAGGCTGACCGTGTCCGTGCCGAGCAGGAGACCCGTACCGGTCGACGTGACGTCTACCGTTGCCGTTCCTGCGTTAACGTTATTCTTGTAAGCTACCGTGTAATCGTAATCAGCGCCCGCCGAGAAGCCCTGCGTGTATCCCCAGAGATCTTCCAGTTCAACGTTGACATACGGTTCGTATGCTTCACCCGTGTAAGAGAGGTCTTCGGCACCGTTCAGCGTGACGAGATCCTCCGTCAACGGGAGCTTGACAGCACAATACGTGCCGTTCGTGAGCGTGCCGTTTCCGGCTGTCTGCGAACGTCCCTCTCGAAGAATGAGATACGAGGAATTGCCCTCTCTGCCGTCAAGCATAATCGTGCCGTTATTCGTCAGCGTGCCGCCGGCAACCATGTCCAGCGTTGCGCCTGCGTTATTTCTGGTATTATTGACAATTCGGAGAGTCGAACCCGAAGCGACCGTCAGCGGATAATCCACCTTCGGCTCACCCCAGACCTGGAAGTTCGCATTCGCATCGTTCAGCGTGACCACGCCGTTTGCCATCGTGGCTGCATCGACGTTACCTTCCGAGAACTGCTGATCCCAGTTGACGAAGATGCCGTCCCAGCTCTCATACTGCGAGAAGTCGCCGATACCCTTCGGAGCGATGATGACCGCATTGCCGTCCGTACCCGTCGTGAAGGTACCGTTGCCGCTCTCACCGATGTCGCGTCCGCCGCCGCCGATACTCATCGCATTTGCACCGCCGGCTGCGAAGACGATGCCGCCGTTGATCGTGATCGTGCCGCTGTAATTCGCATTCTCACCGCTGCCAAGGCCTGCTCCGCCCGTAACGCCGAGGACCGACTCACCGCCGTAAGCCTTGACCCAGCCGCCGTTGATCGTGATGTTGCCGGTCGCCGTGCCGCCGCCTACTTCGTAGCCGCCGCCGATACCTGCGCCGCCGCCGGAGCCGTTTGCCGTGATATCACCGCCGTTGATCGTGATGTTGCCGAAGGTCGTGTTCGTGCCGTATCCGGAACCGATGCCTGCTGCACCCATGCCCGGGAGCGAATCTCCGGCATCTGCTACCAGGCTGCCGGTGCCCTCGATCGTGAGCGAAGAACCCTCCTCGACCCAGATGGCCGGGTGGTTCGAAGCTCCGGTCACGGCATTGCTTCCGCGGAGCTCGATCGTAACATTCGCATTGCCGGAAATAGCAATGGCCGACTTGCCCACGCCCGGCTCGCGAATCGTCGTATTATCCAAGATGATCTTGTGCGTTCCGCCGCTAATCGCGATCTGATGCTGATTCCAGATGCTGTCGACGGTGCCCGTAACGACGTGACCCTCGCAGCCTCCCGTGCAGTCTCCGGCACCGAAAGTGACATCGCCGTCATTGATGTCGTGAGAGGTCTCCGCGAATACCGCTGCCGGGAACATGCACAGAACCATCATGAGCGTCACCAAGGACGCAAGAAGTTTTCTTTTCATGTTCGTTCTCCTAACTTGATTCTTGTACGACTTAAAATTAGTACATAAATGTTTTAAAAGTATATCATTTTATAGGGATTTCATCAATGACAAAAGTGTACCTCTCCGAAAAATCTCTGCCGGGATAAGAGCCTTTTAGCTGCTTTAAGCGTGCGGAGGGGCGCATCCGCTGCTCCGGGCCCTTCGCTTTTCCGCGAACCTCATGCGTGAAACTTATGCGCGAAGCTTAAAGGTCTTCGGCGCGAAGCGGTAAATGAGAATGCTCGCTATGACAACATAGAGGATGCAGAAGACGATGGTCAGCAGGCCGAAGGTCATGATAGGCATGCGAACCTGCATGCAAAAGAAGCAGACGAGGTACGTCACCGAGGTCACGATGCGGTACGTCGCGCTTCGAATCTCCGTCCCGGCATTATACGGCTGCAGGAGATAATAAATCGTCAGATAATGCGTCGAGAAGAAGAGGCTCATGCAGAGAACCGAAACGATCAGAACCGCATAATTCAGCGGATTGTCGGTCCCGCCGCTCGCATAGAGGATGAGCGCCAGCCCTCCGCCGAGAATGAGCGCCGGCACCGCATTGATCTTCATGATCTCGCGGAGGCGGATGCGAAAGAGCTTCAGGATGAAGTCCGGTCTCTTATAGAAAGCATACGTCAGAAGGCTGTGGTCGCAGTTCATGAAGAGCGCCTGCGTGAAATACGTGCCCCTGTTGATGGCATACATAATGAAGAGAAAATACGGCAGCCACATCATCACGAGCTGATTGACGATTCCTTTCTCCTCCGGAATGAAGCGAAGGAGGAAGAGCGTCAAAGCGACGAGGACGAGAATGATGATTGAAATCATCCGCGTCGAGGACCACAAAATCTTGCGATGGCGTTTGACGAAAAGATCGTTCAGGTATTCGAAGCCGTGACGATCGCTCTTGATCGACGTGTCGACCGAAATCTTCTTCTCAACCCCCTGCTTAACCGCCTGCGTCCAGACATTGGAACTCGCCGTGAGCGTCGTGTCCGAAAGCAGCTCCTTGTTGACCTCGTAGTAGGAATTGAAGGTCAATATCTTCCGGAGCCCGAGAAGGCCGAACGGAAGAGAGAACACGAACAGCGCCGCGTAGATTTTCCACGAGAGGACGAAACCGCTTACCGGCGGCACGTAAGCCGCTGCGAGGAGCAGGAACATCAGGACAAGGGCTCCCTTCGAGAGCTTGTTCTCATTATATCCGCCCTTCCCGCGCTCATAATTACGGAGCTTCGTCGCGCTGTATGCTGTCTTCATCCCGGCAATCGCGAACGGGAGGAGAATCAGGAGGGCGAGCGGCACCTCGCGCCGCAGCCCGAAGTAGATCATGAACGGCAGGAAGCCGACGACGAGCTTAAGGAGGCGGTAGCCGTAATGGATCAGCGTGTACTCCCGCGCGTTCATGCGCATCAGGATCATCGCATAATACTTGTCGCGGGACGGCTCGAAGAGGAAGGTGTTGCCGTACGCACCGATGAGGGTCAGGAAGAATAAGATATGAAGAAAAACAGCCTCCGGTTGTGCTTTGGCATAGAAGATTCCGCTGCCTGCGACCATGAGTGCCAGATAGAAGAACTTCCCGAGGAAAACGGAGATGACCTCCCAGAGGAGCGACACGATGTTCGCAAAGATCTTGAGCCCTCGCACCTTATAGAGCGCTGCGGGGAGCAGCTTTTTCACGAGGGGAATCTGCTTGAGGGAGAAAAGGATGGCGTTCACGCGGTAGGTGTTCCGGAGCGCGAAGGCGATGCGGAGTGTGCGCGTCATGTTCTTATTCATGATCTTCCTCCCGGAGTGCCGCGATGATCTTGTCCTTGAATGCGACGTGGCCGAGGTTGCTCTTGTCGACGACCTCGAGTTCGCCGTGATGAAGGAGGACGATTTCGTCGCAGAGGTCAAGGGCGAGGTCCATGATGTGGGTGGAGAAGATGGTGATGCGACCCGCCTTGAGCTTGCGGAGGAGCTGCTTCATCTCTTCGGCAACGACGACGTCGAGGGAGGTGAGGGGCTCATCGAGGAGGAGGATGTTCGGCTGCGCGATGATGTTGATCAGCATCTGCATCTTGTTCTTCATGCCGTGGGAATAATCCTTGAGGAGCTTGTCGCGGTCCTCCGGTTCGATGCTCATCTCGTCGAAGTATTCATCGATGGTGCGGAGATCCTTGATGGATTTCTCGTTGATGTCGATGAAGAATTTCAGGAATTCGCGGCCGGTCAGGAACTCCGGGACGGTCGGCGTCGAGAGGACGTAGCCGATGTCCTCCGGGACGACTTCGCGCTCCGTGCCCTCGTCCGTCTCAATGAAGAAGCGGCCGCCGTCAGCGCGGAGGTCGCGGTTCAAGCAGTTGAACAGCGTCGTCTTGCCGGCGCCGTTACGTCCGAGGAGGCCGTAGATCTTGCCTTCTTCGAAGGTGAAGTTGATGTCCCGCAGGACGACCTTCTTCTCGAAGCTCTTCGATAAATGTTCAATGGTAAATCTCATCATTCGTACCCCTTTCGTACGGTAATCGACGCAGTGTCGGGACTCCATTATACCAAATTTCTTACGAAAGACGCTTGACAAAGACGCGCAGAGATAGTATTTTAGTCTTAGTTAGTCGAGGCTAACTATTTTTTAAGAGCAATAGTTAACCGACTCTAACCTAAAGCGAAATTTCAGCAG
>CASEEM010000022.1 GCA_949286985.1 uncultured Eubacteriales bacterium | reverse complement strand
CGACGTCCTGTCCGAGTCCGTAACGTGCGTGCAGCGTCTTCGTGATTGCTGCCGTCAGCGTCGTCTTGCCGTGGTCAACGTGGCCGATCGTGCCGATGTTGATATGCGGCTTAGTTCTTTCATACTTTTGCTTAGCCATTGTTATTCCTCCTGATTATGATTTCAAATTACTTCTGGACCTTCTCTACGAGGCTGTCCGGAAGCTTTTCGAAGTGGTCGAACTGCATAACGTAAGTTCCGCGACCCTGCGTCTTCGAACGAAGGTCCGTTGCATATCCGAACATCTCGGACAGCGGAACGAATCCTCTGACGATGGCCGTACCCGTGAGCATCTCCGATCCTTCGATGCGGCCTCTTCTGGAGCTGATGTCTCCAATGATGTCGCCCATATAATTCTCCGGAACCGTAACCTCTACCTTGAAGATCGGCTCGAGAAGAACCGGACCTGCCTTCTTGCAAGCTTCCTTGAATCCCATGGAAGCAGCAACCTTGAAGGCCATCTCGGAAGAGTCGACCTCGTGGTAAGAACCGTCGTAGAGATCGATACCGATGTCGACCATCTGGTAACCTGCGAGAGGTCCCGTCTGCATCGACTCGATCATACCTTCTTCGATCTTCGGAATGTATTCCTTCGGAATTGCACCACCCGTAATCGAGTTCTTGAACTCGAATCCGGAGCCGGCCTCTCTCGGGTACATCTTGAACTTGACGTGTCCGTACTGACCCGAACCACCGGTCTGCTTCTTGTGCTTGTAATCCTCGTCGACCGTCTTCGTGATGGTCTCCTTGTAGGATACCTGCGGCTTACCGACATTGGCCTCAACCTTGAACTCACGGAGGAGTCGGTCAACGATGATCTCGAGGTGAAGCTCACCCATTCCGGCGATGATCGTCTGACCGGTATCGGTATTCGTATAAGTCTTGAACGTCGGATCCTCTTCAGCAAGCTTCGCGAGGGCGATGCCCATCTTCTCCTGACCTGCCTTGGTTCTCGGCTCGATAGCGATCTCGATAACCGGATCCGGGAATTCCATCGACTCGAGGATGATCGGATGATCCTCATCGCAGAGCGTGTCGCCCGTCGTGGTCTGCTTGAGACCTACTGCTGCGGCGATATCTCCGGCGTAGATGTGATCGATCTCTTCACGGTGGTTCGCGTGCATCTGCATGATACGTCCGATACGCTCTCTTCTGCCCTTCGTTGCGTTATAAACGTAGGAGCCCGTTTCGAGCTGACCGGAGTATACACGGAAGAATGCGAGCTTACCGACATACGGGTCCGTGACGATCTTGAATGCGAGAGCCGAGAACGGAGCCTTATCCTGCGGCGGACGCTCATCCTCTTCTTCCGTATCCGGGTTGACACCCTTGATCGCACCGATGTCCAGCGGCGACGGCATGTAATCGACAATACCGTCAAGCATCATCTGAACGCCCTTGTTCTTATAAGCGGATCCGCAGAAGACCGGGAACATGTGGTTCGCAATCGTCTCACGACGGATAACCGCCTTGATCTCCTCGTTGGTGATCTCCTCACCCTCGAGGTACTTCATCATGAGGTCCTCATCGCACTCGGCGACGGACTCGACCATCTTGTCACGCCATGCTTCAGCCTCGCTGAGCATGTTCTCCGGAATGTCGACAATGTCGAACTCCGTACCGAGATCGTCCTTGTCATAGATCTCGGCCTTCATCGTGATGAGGTCGATGATTCCGACGAACTGGTTCTCCGAACCGATCGGAATCTGTACGGCAACGGCATTAGCCTTCAGTCTGTCGTCGATCATGTCGAGAACGTGGAAGAAGTCTGCGCCGAGGACGTCCATCTTGTTAACAAAGATCATTCTCGGTACGCCGTACTTCTCCGCCTGTCTCCAAACCGTCTCGGACTGCGGCTCAACACCGCCCTTAGCGGCAAGTACCATGACGGCTCCGTCAAGAACACGGAGCGAACGCTCTACCTCAACCGTGAAGTCGACGTGTCCGGGAGTGTCGATAATGTTGATTCTCGTATTCTTCCACTGAGCAGTCGTAGCAGCGGAGGTGATAGTAATTCCGCGCTCCTTCTCCTGCTCCATGTAGTCCATGACCGATGCGCCGTCGTGCGTCTCACCGATCTTATGGGTCTTACCCGTGTAGAACAGGATTCTTTCTGTGGTCGTCGTCTTTCCGGCATCGATGTGAGCCATGATACCGATGTTTCTGGTGTTCTGCAGAGAGAACTTTCTAGCCATCACATCCTCCTTCCTGCTATGCTGCTGGCTATATCAGGGTTTCTCATCGATGATTACCATCTATAGTGGGCAAATGCCTTGTTAGCCTCTGCCATCTTATGCGTGTCTTCCTTACGCTTAACCGATGCGCCCGTGTTGTTGGCAGCATCCATCAGCTCGTTGGCAAGACGGACCGACATGGTCTTCTCGCCGCGAAGACGCGTGAACTTGGTGAGCCAGCGAAGAGCAAGGGTCTGTCTTCTCTCCGGTCTGACCTCTACCGGAACCTGGTAGTTCGCACCACCGATTCTTCTAGCCTTAACTTCGAGTACCGGCATGATATTTGCCATTGCCTTCTCGAATACATCGAGCGGCTCCTCTCCGGTCTTCTCCTTGATCTGATCGAAAGCATCATAAACGATAGCCTGAGCAACGCCCTTCTTACCGTCGAGCATGATGCTGTTGATCAACTTGGCAACGACTACGCTGCCGTATACCGGATCCGGAAGTACTTCTCTCTTTGGTGTGTTACCTTTTCTTGGCACTTCTCTTCCCTCCTTGTGCTGCGGGGTACTCGGCCTGTTTCTGTCGCAGGCCGCGAGGCCTTAATATCTCTGAATATATTAAGGACAATATCCCGACTCAATTACTTCTTCGGTCTCTTAGCACCGTACTTCGAACGGCCGCGTCCACGGTTTGCGACGCCGGCTGCATCGAGCGTACCTCTGACAATGTGATATCTGACACCCGGGAGGTCCTTAACTCTGCCGCCGCGGATGAGAACGACGCTGTGCTCCTGAAGGTTGTGACCGATTCCAGGAATATACGCCGTAACCTCGATACCATTCGTCAGACGGACTCTTGCAACCTTACGCAGAGCCGAGTTAGGCTTCTTCGGAGTTACGGTCTTGACCGAAACGCAAACTCCTCTCTTCTGAGGCGAATTGACGTCGGTAAGAGTCTTCTTCAAGTTGTTCATGTTCTTTCCGAGTGCCGGAGAACCGGACTTCTTGACCGAACTCTTTCTGCCCTGACGAACTAATTGGTTGATAGTAGGCATTATTGTCTCCTTTCCTATAAAATTATTGACGTCGTTCGCGGTTCGACACGTCGCCCACGAATCGACTTTAACTCAAGTAGTATATCAATCAAAGCCTTTCATGTCAAGCATTTTAAAGCAAATCCGCCCCGTGCATCGAGGCGCGCGGGGCGGATTTTTTTGCTATGAAAGATTACTCCTGCGAAAGCTGGGAGATGATCTCATTGAGACCTTCGGTCTGAGCATTCTCCATGAGCGGAGTGAATTCCTCATCCTTTTCCGCGGTCAGCGGCTCGTTCATCAGCGGCTCGTTCTCGCCATAATCGACGACAACGCTGCGATAACGCTTCATGCCGGTTCCGGCCGGGATGAGCTTACCGATCATGACGTTCTCCTTGAGGCCCTCGAGGTGGTCCGTCTTGCCCTTGACAGCAGCATCCGTGAGAACACGGGTGGTCTCCTGGAAGGATGCGGCGGAGAGGAAGGATCTCGTTGCGAGTGCGGCCTTCGTGATTCCGAGAAGCTGACGCTTGACGGTGGCTTCTTCCTTGCCTTCGGCAGCAGCAGCCTCGTTGGCTTCCTCGATCTCGGCACGGGAATAGACGCCGCCCGGAAGGAGGGTGGTGCCGCCCGGACGCTCGACCTTGTACTTGGAGAGCATCTGGCTTGCGATAACTTCGATGTGCTTATCGTTGATATCTACACCCTGCTGCTTATAAACGCGCTGAACCTCGCGGAGGATGTACTCATAGACACCCTCGACGCCGAGGAGACGCATGACATCGTGCGGATCGAGCGGTCCCTTCGTGATCTGACCGCCGACCTTGACCTCGTCGCCGACCTTGACATTGATGCGAGCGCCGTAGGAAACGACATATTCGCGGTCGCCGCCTTCTTCCTCGACGATGATCTGAGTGCGGTTGTCGTCGCGCGTCTCGATGGATTTGACGACGCCGTCTCCCTCGCAGATATCTGCCATACCCTTTGGCTTTCTGGCCTCGAAGAGCTCTTCGACTCTCGGGAGACCCTGGGTGATGTCGCTTCCTGCAACACCGCCGGTATGGAAGGTACGCATGGTGAGCTGGGTACCCGGCTCGCCGATGGACTGAGCGGCGATGATACCGACCGCTTCGCCCGGGAGAACCTGGCGGCCCGTTGCGAGGTTTCGGCCGTAGCACTTGCTGCAGACACCGTGAGCTGCACGGCAGGTCATGATGGAACGGATAGTGACGTGCGTGACGCCGGCCTTCTCGATCTTCTCGGCCATCTCGTCGGAGACGAAGGAATCCTTCTCGAGGAGAACCTCGCCGGTGGACGGATCGATGACATCGGCCATGACATAACGGCCTGCGATACGCTGCGAGAGCGGCTCGATAACTTCCTTGCCGTCCATGAATGCGCTGATCTCGATACCCTCTTCCGTACCGCAGTCGTCCTCCGTAACGATGACGCTGTGCGAAATATCGACGAGACGTCTCGTCAGATATCCGGAGTCTGCCGTACGGAGGGCCGTATCGGCAAGACCCTTACGGGCACCGTTCGAGGAAATGAAGTACTCGAGGATGGAGAGGCCTTCACGGAAGTTGGCCTTGATCGGAATCTCAACCGTCTTACCGGTTGCGTTCGCCATCAGTCCGCGCATACCGCCGACCTGGCTGATCTGGTTCCTGCTACCTCTTGCTCCGGAGTTCGCCATGATGAACAGGTTGTTCATCTTGCCGAGGGAGTTCATGAGGGCGTCTGCGACGCTGTCGGTCGCCTTCGTCCAGGTCTTGATGATCATGTTATAGCGCTCGTCATCCGTCATGATACCGCGGCGATACGCCGTCTCAAATTTATCGACTTCCTTATCGGCTGCTGCGATGATATCAGCCTTCTCCTTCGGGATCTCCATGTCCGCGACGGAGATGGTGACGGCTGCCTGCGTGGAATAGTGATAACCCGTGCTCTTGATGTAGTCGAGCATGAGAACTGTGCGCGTATTGCTGTGTTTACGGAAGCACTTGTCGATGATCGCTCCGAGCTTCTTCTTATCGCAGAGGAAGTCGACCTCGAGCGAATAAGGATCCTTTTCGCGGTCGACGAATCCGAGATCCTGCGGGATGCCCTGGTTGAAGATGAAGCGTCCGACCGTGGATTCGACGAGCTTGCCCGGATCGTTCTCGTTCAGGCGGCATCTGACCTTGACATGTGCATGGATGCCGACCGTACCGTTCTGGTAAGCCATGAGCATCTCATCGAGATCGGCAAAGCACTTGCCGTCGCCCTTCTCGTTCTCGCGATTTCTCTCGTCCGTACCCGGATGCGTCAGATAGTAGCTTCCGAGGATCATGTCCTGCGTCGGAATGGTGATCGGGGATCCGTCCTTCGGCGCAAGGATGTTGTTGACCGAAAGCATGAGGAAACGCGCCTCAGCCTGTGCCTCGACCGACAGCGGTACATGGACAGCCATCTGGTCACCGTCGAAGTCGGCGTTGAAGGCCGTACATACGAGCGGGTGAAGCTTGATAGCCTTGCCCTCGACCAGAACCGGCTCGAAGGCCTGGATACCGAGTCTGTGCAGGGTAGGGGCACGGTTCAAGAGAACCGGATGATCCTTGATGACATAATCGAGAACGTCCCAGACAGCCGGGTTCATCTTCTCGACCATGGTCTTCGCGCTCTTGATGTTGTGAGCGAGCTCACGCTGAACGAGCTCCTTCATGATGAACGGCTTGAACAGCTCGAGGGCCATCGTCTTCGGGAGACCGCACTGATAGAACTTCAGGCTCGGTCCGACGACGATTACCGAACGGCCGGAATAGTCGACACGCTTACCGAGGAGGTTCTGACGGAAACGTCCCTGCTTACCCTTGAGGAGCTCCGAAAGCGACTTCAGCTTACGGCCGTTGGCGCCCGTGACCGGACGGCCGATGCGGCCGTTATCGATCAGGGAGTCGACAGCCTCCTGAAGCATGCGCTTCTCGTTGCGGATGATGATATCCGGCGTTCCGAGCGTGAGCAGCTTCTGGAGACGATTGTTTCTGTTGATGACTCGACGATAGAGATCGTTGAGGTCGGAGGTGGCGAAACGGCCGCCCTCCAGCTGGACCATCGGACGGAGATCCGGCGGAATGACCGGAACGACGTCAAGGACCATCCACTCCGGCTTGTTGCCGGACTGCTTGAAGGCTTCGATAACCTCAAGTCTCTTGACGAGGTGGACCTTCTTCTGACCCGTTGCCTTCTGCAGCTGTTCGCGGAGCGAATCGGCTTCCTTGTCGACATCGATGTCGCGAAGGAGCTTCTGAATCGCCTCGGCGCCCATCGCCGCTTCGAAGTTCTTGCCGTAGATCTCGCGAGCTTCATAATACTGCTGCTCCTCGATGATCTGCTTGTACTCGAACGGCGTCTCGCCCGGATCGGTGACGATATAGGACGAAAAATAGAGAACGCGCTCGAGATTCTTCGGCGTGATATCGAGCGTCAGGCCGATGCGGGAAGGAATTCCCTTGAAATACCAAATGTGAGAAACCGGGCTGGCCAGCTTGATGTGGCCCATGCGCTCTCTTCTGACCTTGGCCTTCGTGACCTCAACGCCGCAGTAAGGGCATACGAGTCCCTTATAACGAATCTTATTATACTTGCCGCAGCCGCAGACCCAGTCCTTCGTCGGTCCGAAGATCCTTTCACAGAAAAGACCGTCTCTTTCCGGCTTCAGCGTACGATAATTGATCGTCTCCGGCTTGGTGACCTCACCGTGCGACCATTCAAGCATCTTTTCCGTCGAGGCGAGACGAATCTGCAGGGATTCGAAATTTCTCAGATCGTAATTATTATCGTTTTTGTTCATGTTTCCTCCCCTCGTCTTATTCTGTCATCTCGTCGTCATGGTCCATGAAGCTTCCGAGATCCAGGAGATCGTCATCTATGAGATCGTCTCCGAGATCGTCCTTGGAATCATCGAGGTCGAAGCTCATTGAATCGAGAAAATCGTCCGAAGGTTCTTCGTCGAAAGCTGCATCGTGTGTCTCTTCGTCTGCCGCTGCATCATCCTCGTGCAGGTCAAAGTCCGCGAAACTCTCCGAGAGCATCGCTTCATGCTTCGCACGCTCTCTCTCCTGACGCGCTTCCGCATGGCGATCTGCATCCTTCAGCATGCGATCGACCGAAGCCGGCTCGTCATATTCCGAAGTATCCTTGATCTTGATTTCCTGATTATCACCCGACATGACGCGGACGTCGAGAGCCAGTGCCTGAAGTTCCTTGATGAGTACCTTGAAGGACTCCGGAATGCCAGGCTGCGGGATGTTCTCACCCTTGACGATGGCTTCATACGTCTTGACACGACCGATGATATCATCGGACTTCACCGTCAGAATCTCCTGAAGCGTATAAGCAGCACCGTAAGCCTCGAGTGCCCAGACCTCCATCTCTCCGAAACGCTGTCCGCCGAACTGCGCCTTACCGCCGAGCGGCTGCTGCGTAACGAGGGAGTAAGGGCCCGTACTTCTTGCGTGGATCTTATCATCGACCAAGTGGTGCAGCTTGAGCATGTACATGTATCCGACCGTGACAGGACCGTCGAAGTATTCGCCGGTACGTCCGTCGCGGAGACGAAGCTTGCCGCTGCTCGGATATCCGCACTCCTCAAGGAGATTGACAACATCCTGCTCTCTCGCACCGTCAAAGACCGGCGTCGAAATATACCAGCCCTTTGCCTTGGCAGCCAGTCCGAGGTGAACCTCCAGAACCTGTCCGATATTCATTCGGGACGGTACGCCGAGCGGGTTCAGCATGACCTGCAGGCATTCGCCGTCTTCCTTGAACGGCATATCCTCCTCCGGAAGGATACGGGAGATAACACCCTTGTTGCCGTGACGTCCTGCCATCTTGTCGCCGACATTGATCTTACGCTTGTTGACGATATAAACGCGAACAACCTTGTTGACGCCCGGCGAGAGCTCAGCACCGCTGTTCTCTCTCGTAAAGACCTTGACGTCGACAACAATACCGGTGACACCGTGCGGAACCTTCAGCGACGTATCGCGAACCTCCTTCGACTTCTCACCGAAGATGGCGCGAAGCATGCGGATCTCCGCCGAAAGGTCGGTCTCGCTCTTCGGCGTCAGCTTACCGACAAGAATATCGCCGGAATGGACCTCGGCACCGATGCGGATAATACCGTCCTCGTCGAGCTCGCGAAGTGCATCCTCTCCGAGGTTCGGGATATCACGCGTGATTTCCTCTGCACCGAGCTTGGTATCTCTCGCCTCACATTCATACTTCTCGATATGAAGCGAGGTGAGTACGTCGTCCATGATAAGACGCTCATTCAGAATGATAGCGTCCTCGTAGTTATATCCTTCCCACGTCATGAAGCCGATGAGAAGGTTCTTTCCGAGGGAAATCTCTCCGAGATTCGTCGACGGACCGTCAGCGAGAACTTCCTTCGCTTCGACATGCTCGCCGGTCGAAACAATCGGGCGCTGGTTGATGCAGGTGCCCTGGTTGCTTCGCTTGAACTTGAGCATCTGATACGTATCAAGCTCGCCGTTGTCATCACGGCGGATGCGAATCTCCGTCGCATCAACATATTCTACCGTGCCGGCAGCCTTCGCAAGGACAACCGCACCGGAATCGCAGGCAGCCTTGTACTCGATACCCGTTCCGACATACGGAGCCTCGGTGACAAGCAGCGGAACAGCCTGGCGCTGCATGTTCGAACCCATCAGGGCACGGTTCGCGTCGTCATTCTCGAGGAACGGAATCATCGCCGTAGCAACAGAGACTACCTGCTTCGGCGAAACGTCCATATAGTCGACAGCCGTACGCGGTACCATGGTGATCTCACCCTTGACGCCGCGGACAGCGACCTTGCTGTTGATGAAGTGTCCCTCGCTGTCGAGCGGCTCATTGGCCTGAGCGACGATCATGAGCTCCTCGTCATCTGCGGAGAGATAATCAACCTGCTCCGTAACGACACCGGTCTCCTTATCGACGCGGCGATACGGCGTCTCGATGAATCCGTATTCATTGATGACACCGTACGTGGTCAGAGAACCGATCAGACCGATGTTCGGTCCTTCCGGCGTCTCTACCGGGCACATTCTTCCGTAATGCGTATAGTGAACGTCACGAACCTCGAATCCGGCACGCTCACGCGAAAGACCTCCCGGTCCGAGAGCCGAAAGTCTTCTCTTATGCGTAAGCTCTGCAAGCGGGTTGTTCTGGTCCATGAACTGCGAGAGCTGCGAGCTTCCGAAGAACTCACGGACAGCTCCCGTGACCGGACGAATATTGATGAGCTGCTGCGGCGTCGCATTCTCCGTCGTCATACGCTCGCGGATCGTCTTCTCCATGCGCGTGAAGCCGATACGGAACTGATTCTGGAGCAGCTCGCCGACCGAACGCAGGCGGCGGTTGCCGAGGTGGTCGATGTCGTCCGTCTCACCGAGTCCGTACGGGAGGTTCAGGAGATAGCTGACCGAAGCGATGATATCGGAGTAAATGATATGCTTCGGCGACAGCTCATTCTTTCTCGTCGCAATGGCAAGGCGAAGATCGTCCTCCGTCTCGGCATTGTCGATAATATCCATGAGAACCGGATAATAGACCTTCTCCGACAGCTTATACGGCGTGAGGTCGATATCCACATACTTCTTCGGATCGACAAACTGGCTGCCGATGACCTTGACGACGGCATCATCCTCCGTCTTGCTGTGAACGAGTGCCGTCAGAACACCGGCATCCTCGATCTCCATCGCCTTCTCACGCGAAATGAATCCACCCTCCTCGACGAGGATTTCTCCCGTGCGCGGGTCGATGATGTCCTCCGCCGCCGTCGTTTCAATTAGGCGGTTATGGATACCGAGCTTCTTATTGTACTTATAACGACCGACCTTCGCGAGATCGTAACGACGCGGGTCGAAGAGCAAGGAGTTGACCATCGAACGGGCATTCTCGACCGTCGGCGGATCTCCCGGACGAAGTCTCTTGTAGATCTCCTTCACACCGTCGTCGCTGTTATGCGTATTATCCTTTTCGAGCGTCTTGAGAAGGTGCGGTTCACTGCCGAATACCGCAAAAATGTCCTCGTTGCTGCTGAGTCCCAGCGCACGAAGGAAAGCTGTCAGCGGCAGCTTTCTCGTACGGTCGACGCGGACATACAGAATGCCGGCGGAATCCGTCTCATATTCGAGCCATGCACCGCGGTTCGGGATGACCTGCGAAGTGAACAGCTTCTGATTGGACTTATCCGTCGTATAGTCAAAGTACGGTCCCGGGGAGCGTACCAGCTGCGTGACGATCGCTCTCTCAGCACCGTTATAGATAAATGTGCCCTTCTCCGTCATGAGAGGGAAGTCTCCCATGAAGACCTGCTGCTCTTTAATCTCTCCTGTCTCTTTGTTGATCAGTCGAACCTTGACATTGAGAGCCGTCGCATACGTCGCCTCGCGGTCGCGGCATTCCTCCTGATCATACTTCGGAGTATCGGAAAAGGAGTAATCGACGAATTCGAGACTCAGGGTATCGGTCGTATCGCGAATCGGCGAAACATCCTCGAGTACCTCTGCCAGTCCCTCTTCAACGAACCATTTGTATGATTTCGTCTGAATATCGATGAGATTCGGCATCTCGCAAACCTCATTGATCTTCGAGAACGACATACGTTCTCTCCTTCCAAAGTTTACAGGTTTCGGCATATTATCACTCCTTACTCTTTAAGTAAAAACGATTCCATAGCAACTTATAATTATATTGACTTCAAATCAATAATACAAGCCCTATTTCCAAAAATATCAAATATTTTTGATCCTTTTTGGAAATACCGCTTGACAATCGCCCTCCTCGTCATGTGTCTTGCTCCGTTTCATGCAAAAAACCGGGCTTCCCGAATGGGAAGCCCGGTCGCTCTTAACAATTCTACTGTCTGTAAAGCGATTACTTCAGCTCAACAACAGCGCTGACTGCCTCGAGAGCCTCCTTGAGAGCGTTAGCCTCAGCAGCCTCAACGTTCTCCTTGATGTTAGCCGGAGCGCTGTCAACGAGCTCCTTAGCCTCCTTAAGTCCGAGACCGGTAGCCTCACGAACAGCCTTGATAACCTTGATCTTCTCCGGACCAACCTCCTTGAGGACGACCGTGAACTCCGTCTGCTCCTCAGCAGCCGGAGCGTCTCCGCCTGCAGGTGCAGCAACAACAGCTGCAGCAGCCGAAACGCCGAACTCCTCTTCACAAGCCTTAACGAGCTCGTTGATCTCAAGAATGGTCATACCCTTGATGGCTTCAATAATTTCCTTGTAATCCATGGTAATTCTCCTTTACTGAATTTTGTACTGTAAAGACCGCCTTGCGGTCCTGCTTCCTTATCTATGCCGCAATCATGCGGTCATGACGATAATCTTCCCGTCGATTAAGCCTCTGCGCCGTTCTTCTCCATATCCTCGGCGACAGCTGCCCACGTTCTGACGAGCTGCGAGAGCGGGGACTGGATGCTTCCCATGAAGCGAGCGATGAGCTCCTCTCTCGAAGGGATATCAGCCAGTGCCTGAACCTGTTCTGCATCATAGACGTTTCCGTCAACGACAGCGCCCTTGAAAGCCATCTTGTTGTACTTCTTGATCGCCTTCTTCAGGAAACGTGCCGGAGCCGTAGCGTCATCCTCGCTGAATGCGAATGCGCTGGAACCGTGAAGAATCTCGCCGAGACCTTCATACTCCGTTCCTGCGATCGCACGCTTTGCGAGCGTGTTCTTGTATACGGTGAAGCCGACGCCGTTCTCACGGAGCATCTTTCTCATCTCGTCCGCCTCGGCTACCGTGAGTCCGAGGTAATCTACGACGACGACGGAAGCGGAGTTCTCAAATCTCTCCTTGATCTCGTCGATAACGACCTGCTTCGCTGCTTTTGCTTCTACAGACATGTATTCTCCTTTCTTGAACAGAAACCGCAAGCCTGCGATGCGTCTCCAAGACCTTCTGTTCATAATGTGTTGTCAACCGCTGGGGTCGGCTTCCGCGAACGGAAGCGGTACAAAAACCCCCGCTTCGGAGACAGCGGGGGAACAAATGTATATTTGTACCTCGGTGGGTCATTAAGCTTTCGCTCCCACTGTCTACGGTTGCTTTTTCGATTGTTATGGCGGCTCTTTCGCCTGCTGTCTTCAGAGACTAGCTGAGCGATGCCGTGCTGATCTTGACTCCAGGGCCCATGGTCGACGTGACCGTAACGCTCTTGAAGTACTGACCCTTTGCCGCTGCCGGCTTAGCCTTAGCGATAGCGCTGATCATCGCATTGATATTGTCGACGAGCTGCTCTGCATCGAAGGAGCTCTTTCCGACGATAACGTGGATGATGTTTGCCTTGTCGAGACGATACTCGACCTTACCGGCCTTGATGTCCTCGAGAGCCTTGGTGAGGTCCATCGTAACGGTACCCGACTTCGGGTTCGGCATGAGTCCCTTCGGACCGAGCACACGACCGAGTCGTCCGACGACGCCCATCATGTCCGGCGTTGCAACGACTGCATCGAAGTCAAACCAATTCTCTTTCTGAATCTTCTCGGCCATATCCTCTGCACCGACGTAATCCGCACCGGCCTGCTGAGCCTCCTCAGCCTTCGGTCCCTTCGCGAAAACGAGGACCTTCTTGGTCTTACCGGTTCCGTGCGGAAGTACCGTTGCTCCTCTGACCTGCTGGTCAGCGTGACGGCCGTCTACGCCGAGACGGATATGCATTTCGACCGTCTCATCGAACTTCGCATTCGAGAGGGCCTTGACGTGATTGACCGCTTCCGCTACGTCATAAGTCTGGGACTTATCGAAGTTCTCCATAGCGGCGCGATATCTCTTGCTTCTCTTTGCCATGTTTCCTCCTTGTGGTGCATGCGACGCTCTTCACGTCTCCCACTTACTCTACTACAGATACGCCCATGCTGCGTGCCGTGCCCAGTACCATACGGGTAGCTGCTGCGAGGTCTGCTGCATTGAGGTCCTGCATCTTCGTCTGTGCGATCTCTTCCGCCTGTGCCATCGTGATGGAAGCGACCTTCGTCTTGTTCGGTTCGCCGGAGCCGCTCTCAATGCCGGCTGCCTTCTTGATAAGAACTGCTGCCGGAGGCGTCTTGCAAACGAAAGTGAACGAACGATCACTGTAGACCGTGATGACGACCGGAATGATCATGCCCTGCTGGTCCTGCGTCTTCGCATTGAACTGCTTACAGAAGTCCATAATGTTGACGCTCTTCTGACCGAGTGCAGGTCCAACCGGCGGAGCCGGAGTAGCACCTCCTGCAGGGATCTGAAGCTTGATGTAGCCTTCGATCTTCTTTGCCATCGTCTTCTCCTTTCTCTAAGATTGTCATCTTAGGATATTCTGCCAACCTGCGAGAACTCGAGTTCTACAGGTGTATCTCGACCGAACATCGAAACCTTGGCTTTAACGATCTGCTTCTCCGGATTGATATCTTCTACGATACCGACTTGACCCTCGAAAGGTCCTCCGATGATGCGGATCGTATCGCCGACCTCGACATCCAGTTCGATTCTCATCTTCTCGATTCCCATTCGAACGACCTCCTCCTTGGAGAGCGGAATCGGATCCGAGCCGTGACCTACGAATCCCGTAACACCTTCGGTGTTTCGAACGAGATACCAGGTCTCATTGTTGACGATCATCTTGATGATAACATAGCCCGGGAAGAGCTTGACGGTCTTCGTCTTGCGGCGGCCGTCCTTGATCTCTACGCGCTCCTCCGTCGGAATCTGTACATCCAGGATCAGATCCTGCATGCCGCGATACTCGACCATGCTCTCAATCTTCGTCTTAACCTTATTCTCATAGCCGGAATACGTATGGACAACATACCACTTTGCCGTGCCGTCGCCGCGCAGTCCTTCGCCTTCCAGAGGGGAAAGCGAGGTGCTCACCGTATTCACGCCGTCGATCTTATCTGCCATCTTATAACATCTCCCTCATCTGCTAGGTGAGCGACACGCCGAGAATTCCTCTGAGAATCGCAAGGAATCCCGTATCCATTCCCCAGAAAATGAGCGCGAAGAAAGCGCACACGGCAAATACGACCACCGTGTCCTTAACCAGCTGACGACGCGTCGGCCATACGACCTTCGCCATCTCCTGTCGAGTACCGCGGAGACTGGCAATCAATCCGCCTCGCTTTTTCTCGGAATGATTGGATTTCTCGAGTTCAGGGGACTTCGTCTCCCGATCGTGTCTTTCAGACTCTTGCTTCGTTGCCATCGACATTCTCCAATCGCCGAATTACTTCGTCTCCTTATGAAGCGTCTGCTTGCCGCAGAACTTGCAATACTTCATGAGCTCGATTCTGTCCGGATCGTTCTTCTTGTTCTTCGTGGTGTTGTAATTTCTCTGCTTGCACTCGGTGCATGCGAGGATGATCTTGTTTCTCATCGTAAGGTCTCCTTCTTGTTGCGTTGTTTCTTCCATTCAAAACAGAGCAGGTAAACTGCTCTGTCGTTGATTTTCATATAGTTGCTTATAAATAATACTCTCGAAGGCTTGCGTTGTCAAGCATTTTCCTTGATATCCGCTAAATTCCCTGCTTCGTATCGCGGGCTCTGCGGATTCCGTAAAGGATGACGGCAGCTGCATTCGAGGCGTTCAGCGAATTGATGCTTCCGCGCATCGGAAGGGAGAGGACATAATCGCAATTCTCCTTCACGAGGCGACCGATTCCGTGGCCTTCACCGCCAACGACGATGGCGAGCGGACCGCTGAGCTCATGCTCCTGTTCATAATACGTCGCGCCGTCCATGTCGACAGCCGCAATCCAGATTCCTTCGCCGCGGAGCTCCTCCAGTGTGCGAGCCAGGTTCGTGACGCGCGCGACCGGCATCGTCTCAATCGCTCCGGCCGAAGCTCTCGCCACTGTCTGCGTCAAACCGCAGGCATTCCGCTTCGGGATGACGAGGCCGTGCGCCCCGGCACATTCCGCCGAGCGGATGATTGCGCCGAGATTATGCGGATCGTTGATCTCATCGAGGACGACGATCAGCGGATCCTCGCCCTTTCTGCGGGCATTCTCCAGGATCTCCTCCACAGTGCTGTATTCGTGCGCCGCCGCTTCCGCTGCCACGCCCTGGTGACGGCCGTTCCCCGTCATGCGGTCCAGCACCATCCGAGGCACTGTCTCAACCGGAATTCCCGCATCGCGCGCCATCGCACGGATCTTGACGACCGAGCCCTCAGCTCCGGCTGCCATATAGATCTTATCGATGCTTCGTCCGCTGCGAATCGCTTCCGTCACCGGATTTCTTCCGATGACAAGATTCTCTTCTCGGATGCTTCTCTCTTCTCTGAACTCCGTCCCGCGTTCATTCGGACGCGCCGTTCTCCCGTAACGGTCCCCCGCCGTACGGTTCATGCCATTCGGTCTTCCGGTGCGTTTCGTGCGCGGAGCGAAGGAATCACGTTCTTCCCTGTCCTTCGCAGGAAAAGCTGCTTTCCCGCGATAAGCGCGTCGTTCATAAACGCCGTGTTCGTCGCGGCGATTCTTCGTTCGCGAGGCTTGCTTCTTCTTCGGCATCGGTCTTCCTCCTACCGTTTCCTTCGTTCTTCGTTAACGATCTTTCTTTCTCTCATAAAGGCAGAAGCGATATTGAATGCCGTGATCCTCCTGCGGCTCGCTCTCCCAAGTGACCTCGAAACGGTCGTCTTCATCCAGATTGACCATGAAGCGGTCGGCCCCGAATGCGCCGTCCAGTTTCGTGACATAGAGCTTATCGCAGCGCTCATAAAATCGCTTGTAAATGCTCTCTCCGCCGATGATGAAGATATCGTCTGAATCATACGGAGCGAGCATTTCCGCGAGCTCTTCCTCCGAATGGGCGATTTCACAGCGTTCGGCTTCAAAATCGGGATTCGTCGTCAGTACGATATTCGTGCGCTTCGGAAGACCGCGCTGATGCGGGAAGCTCTCCAGTGTCTTGCGTCCGAATACGACGACGTGACCCATGGTCTTTTCCTTGAAATAGGCCATATCTCCCGGCACGGAAGCGAGCAGACCGTTATCGCGGCCGATCCCCCAGTCCTTATCTACTGCAACGATAAGATTCATCTCTCTCCTCCTTGGTCCTGCAGCAATCCGTTCGCCCTTCGCTAAATGGCGACCGGAATGTTCTTGATCTGCGGCTCGTGCTCATAATTCTCAATCACAAGGTCGTCCGTCGTGAAGGCATAGAAATCCTTCACCTCCGGGTTGAGCGTGACCTTCGGCGCCGGATGCTGCGGACGCTTGATCATCTCGCGGATGATATCCACATGGCGGTCATAAATATGCGCATCCGAAATGACATGGACGAGTTCGCCCGCCTGAAGGTCGCTCACCTGCGCCATCATCATGAGGAGGAGAGCGTATTGAACGACATTCCAATTATTGGCGGTCAGGATGTCCTGCGAGCGCTGGTTCAGAATCGCATTCAGCGTATTCCCCTTGACATTGAAGGTCATACTGTAAGCGCACGGCTCCAGATTCATCTCCGACAGGTCGGCGAAATTGTACATATTCGTCATGATGCGGCGCGAATAACGATCATTCTTCAAGAGCCAGAGGACATTGTCCACCTGGTCCATGCGCCCCTGCTTGAAGTTGTAAGGGACGGCCAGCTGATATCCGTACGCCTTGCCGATGGTGCCGTCCTCGCCGGCCCAGGAATCCCAGATGTGGCTCTTGAGATCGGCGACGCGGTTCGACTTCTTCTGCCAAATCCAGAGAAGCTCATCAAAGGCGAGCTTGATGGCCGTCGGACGAATCGTGAGCGCCGGGAATTCCTCCCGGAGGTCGTAACGATTGACGACGCCGAAGTTCTTGATGGTATGCGCCGGCGTGCCGTCAGCCCAATGCGGGCGAACCGGCATCCCCTCCGTGCTGAAGCCGTGATCGAGGATGTCCTCGCACATGGTGACAAATAATTGATCAGCCTTACTCATGATCTTCTCCTTCTTCGATGATGCGAATGATCTCCGCCAGGACCTCTTCCAGACGCTCTCTTTCACGGGCCAGATAGAGGAAGCCTATCAGTGCCTCCAGTCCCGTGGCGAGCTTATAACGCCGCGGATCGGCATTCTTCGGCCGCGAGGTCGCGCGGCGGTTCCTGGCGCGGCGGTAGACGAGTTCCTCCTCTTCAGTGAGGAATCCCTCCGCCATCTGTTTGATTGCTCTCGCCTGCCCCTCCGAGGATACATACCGGACAGCCTTCCGGTGGATTTGATTGACGCCGACCGATCGCTGCCGGATCAGATACGTCCGAACGGCGAGCTCATATACGGCATCCCCGACATAGGCAAGCGTCGTCGAATTCGCATATACGAGTTCTCTCCGCTCCGCCCCGGACAAAGGCTCCGCGTCATCAAAATGCAAAAGCTTCGCTTCCGTCATGCTACTCCTCATTCTTGATAATCTGCACGCCCTGCGGAGTGTCCTTGATCGTATATCCCATCGAAGCGATGTGATCGCGGATTTCGTCCGCACGAGCCCAGTTCTTCTCCTTGCGCGCCTGCTGACGCTCCTCAATCAGCGCCTCGATCTCATCATCGACGGTATGATCCTCCTTCTGCTGCAGGATGCCGAGAACATCCGTCAGCTCGCGGAGCATCGCACGCGCGGCGTCGGCAAACGCCTTCGTTGAGCCGTCCTTCACCGTCACATTGATATGCGATACGAGTTCGAAGATGACACCGATGGCCCCCGCCGTATTAAGATCATCATCCATGCACTCTATGAAGCGATCGCGATAACCGTTCATCGCCTCCGCCGCTTCCTTCTCCGCCTCGGTCATCGGGCCATCGGCCCCCTTCTCCCCGAGGAACTCGAGATTCTCCATCGCCGTAACAAGACGATCGTAACCGGCCTTCGTATGCTTCATCTCCGTATCGCTGAAGTTGATCGGACTGCGATATTGAACCGAAATCAGGAAATAGCGGATGAAATCGCCGCTGTACTCCTTGCGGATATCGCGCACGGTGAAGAAGTTATTGAGCGACTTCGACATCTTCTCGCCGTCCACCATGATGAAGCCGTTATGCATCCAATAATTCGCAAACGGCTGACCGCTGCAGGCCTCCGACTGCGCGATTTCATTCTCGTGATGCGGGAATTTCAAATCCTGACCGCCGCCGTGAATGTCGATCGTCGCGCCGAGATGCTTCTTCGACATCGTCGAGCACTCGATATGCCATCCCGGGCGACCCTTGCCCCACGGGGAATCCCAGGCGATTTCGTCCGGCTCCTTCTGCGCCTTCCAGAGCGCGAAGTCGAGCGGGTCCTTCTTGACCTCACCGATGGCGATGCGCGCGCCGGATTCAAGATCATCGATATTCTGTCCGGAGAGCTTGCCGTAATCCTCGAACTTTCGGGTGCTGTAATAGACATCACCGTCCGCCTCATACGCATAACCCTTCTCAATCAAGGTCTCGATGAAAGCGATGATGTCCGGAATATGCTCGGAAACCTTCGGATGGACGTCGGCAGGCACGACATTCAGCGCCTTCGCATCGTCGAAATATTCCTTAATATAGCGTTCTGAAACCTCCGGCGCCGTCACGCCCTCTTCCTTCGCCTTGCGGATGATCTTGTCATCGACATCGGTAAAATTCTGTACGAACTTCACCTCGTAGCCGCGGTACTTGAAATAACGGCGCAGCGTATCAAAGACGACAAAGGGACGCGCATTACCGATATGGAAGTAATTATAGACCGTCGGCCCGCAGACATAGATGCCGACCTTTCCTTCTTCGATCGGATGAAACTCTTCCTTTTTTCTCGTCATGGAATTGTAAATACTGATTGTCATAATACTCCTCTTATTCTTATCGGTCCGTAGTAAAATCAGATTCCGTTCATTATACACCAAGTATGGCTCCGATGCATCCCATCGCAATGAGGACCGGGAAGGGGCTTTTGTCCTTCTTCCCTATCAGCCAGACCGTCGCCAATGCGATGAGAACGGCAAAGAGATCGAGATTCGCGAGAGGGGTCCCCGATAAAAGAGCAAGATGCCCGCTCTCCGAAGCGAGATTGGCCGCTGCCAGCCACTTGGCTCCGAGCGGTTCCTGCGTGATAACGGTCGGCTCTCCGAGCGTGATGACCGCCATCGCGATCATGCCGACCGTCGCCGGACGAATGCCTTGAAGCGCTCCCTTGATGAGGGAGCTTTTCTTATACCTCTCGACCATGCGGGCGGCGATGGTGATCAGGATAAAGGCCGGCGTCGCGACACCGATCGTTGCCACGAAGGAGCCGAAATATCCGGCTGCCTCATAGCCGACATAGGTCGCCATGTTGACCGCTACCGGCCCCGGCGTCACCTGGGCGATGGCGACGATGTTCGCGAACTGCTGCGGATCCATATCGATGAATACGCGGACACTGTCATAGATGAGCTGGATAATCGCGAGCCCTCCGCCGAAGCCGAGGAGGCCGATCTTAAAGAAAGAGAGATAGAGCTGAAGAAATATCATGATTCTCCCTCCTCTCCGTCATCCTTCTCGGATACTCCGCCTTGAAGCCGCCCTTCGCTCCGGTCTTTCACATAAGCATAAATCGCTCCGGCGAGAAGGTAGGCAAGGATGACATAAGCGACGTCCACCTTCACAGCTACGAGAAGGAGGAAGCTCAGGACGGCCGCAGCCGCGATGCGCTTACTCTTGATGACGCTCGAGCCCACCTGCCAGACGGCGAGAAGGACCATGCCGAGTGCTGCGGCACGAAGTCCGCTGAGCGCGCCTGCAATATACAGATTCGACTGGAAGGCCTCCATGAACCGGGCGATCACCAAAATGATGACATAAGACGGAAGGACAACTCCGACGGTTGCAACAAGGGATCCAAGAAGACCTCGCCTCTTGAATCCCACATAAGTTGCCATGTTGATCGCAATAACGCCGGGCATGCCCTGGCATACCGCGATGATGTCAATCATTTCTTCATCGGAAAACCATTCCTTCTCGGAGACCATTTCTCTCCGGAGGATCGGGATCATCGCGATCCCGCCTCCGAAGGTGAAAATTCCCAATTTGAAGAAAACAATAAACAATTCTAACACGGGTTACATGCCAAACCTTTCTGCATCCACGAGTTCGCAAGCTGCGCGTACGGCATCCTCCGCCTTCATCTCCTTGACCTCGGCCTCGCGGCGAAGCTTGTATTCGACCTCGCCGTCCGCAGCCTTGCGGCCGACAGTGATACGGATAGGCATACCGATCAGATCGGCATCCTTGAACTTGACGCCCGGACGCTCGTCTCTGTCATCGCAGAGGACTTCAACATGGTGCTTCTCGAGCTCGGCCTCCATCTTCTCGGCGAGAGCCATCTGCATCTCGTCCTGCGGATTGATGACCGTGATGATGACATGGTACGGTGCGACCGAAACCGGCCAGATGATGCCGTCCTTGTCATTATGCTGCTCGACGATGGCCTGCATCGTACGCGTAACGCCGATGCCGTAGCATCCCATCCAGTAGATGTTGTCGTCGCCGTTCTCGTCCTTATACGTCGTATTCATCGACTGCGAATACTTCGTTCCGAGCTTGAAGATCTGACCGACCTCGATGCCGCGCGTATGCTTGATCGGATTGCCGCACTTCGGGCACGGATCGCCTTCCTTGAGCGTCTTGATATCCGTGATGATATCGCCCTCGTAATCTCTGCCGTAGCAGACGCCGAGGAGGTGGTGATCCTCCTTGTTCGCGCCGGCACACATATTCTTCGTACCGACGAGCTCGCTGTCGACGACCTTGATGCAGTTCTTGAGGCCGATCGGGCCGGTGAAGCCGCCGACGATGCCGGTGACCGGTGCCATCTCTTCTTCATCGGCAAACTCGATATAGTGCTCCGGAATGCCGAGCGCATTGACGAGCTTGATCATGTTGACATCGCGGTCGCCGCGAATGAACGCACAGACGTACTTGTCCGGATTGAGCTCACGGTCATAGGTGACAAACATGAGAGCCTTGATCGAACGCTTCTCGTCGAGACCGAGGTAGTCGCAGACATCCTTGATGGTCTTCGTATTCGGCGTATAAACCTCGCGAAGCTCTTCCATCTCCATCTCCGGCTGCTTCTCATCGACGCATTCCGCACGCTCGATCGTCGCTGCCATATCGCAGTTCTCGCAATAAGCGAGTTCACTCTCGCCGACAGCGGAGAGTGCCGAGAACTCATGCGAATTGCTGCCGCCGATCGGGCCGTTGTCCGCTTCGACGATACGATAATCGAGACCGCAGCGCGTGAACGTTCTCTCATAAGCACCGTACTGGAGCTGATAAGCCTTATCGAGATCCTCCGGCGTCGCGTCGAAGGAATAAGCGTCCTTCATCAGGAACTCGCGGGAGCGAAGGAGACCGTATCTCGGACGGGACTCGTCGCGGAATTTCCACTGAATATGATAGAACTGGAACGGAAGCTCACGGTACGACGAAACCTCCTGCTTGACGAGGTTCGTGATCATCTCTTCGCACGTCGGTGCGAGGCAGAACTCGCGGCCGTTGCGGTCCTTGATTCTCCAGAGCTCCGGACCGTAAGCATACCATCTGCCGGATTCCTTCCAGAGCTCCGACGGATTCGGGTGCGGCATCTGCAGCTCCTGGCAGCCGATGCGGTCCTGCTCCTCACGGACAATCTGCGAAATCTTGCGGATGACTCTCCAGCCGAGCGGCATGAAGGTATAAATACCTGCCGCTTCCTTCTTGATCATATTGGCGCGAATGAGCAGCTGATGGCTGATCAGCTCGGCTTCATTCGGAGCTTCACGGAGCGTCTTAAGATGCATTCTCGATAACTTCATGATTAAAATCTCCCTTCTATGGTGCAAGAGGCAAGCGCTGCAATGCCCTCGCCGCGACCTGTGAACCCGAGGCCCTCCGTCGTCGTCGCTTTGACATTGACGGCATCCTTCGGCATGTCCAGCACGGACGCGATATTTTCTCTCATTTTCTCAATATAAGGTGCGAGCTTCGGACGTTCACAGATGATCGTGATGTCCGCATTCCCTACCGTAATATCGCCGGCAATGCTCTTCACCTCTGCAAGCAACTTCATACTGTCCGCATTGAGGTACTTCTCATCGGAGTCAGGGAAATGCCTGCCGATATCTCCCTTACCTGCGGCTCCGAGAATGGCGTCCATCAAAGCATGAACGGCCACATCCGCATCGGAATGCCCGAGAAGTCCGCGGCTTCCGGGGATCGGAACCCCGCACAGTATCAGTCTGCGCCCTTCGGCAAGCCGGTGTACATCATATCCGGTGCCTACACGTATCGCCATGGGAATATCCTTTCTCGTCGTAATCTTGCCGTTCTCATACGACCCTTCCACGAGACCGATAGCTGCCCCGGCGAATTGAGCGACCGAAGCATCGTCAGTCCCTTCATATCCGGCTCGCTCCGCCTTGCGGTAAGCTTCTCGAATGAGCGGCAGATGAAAACTTTGCGGTGTCTGCACCGCAAAGACTTCTTCGCGAGGCAATACCACAGTTTCCATTATAGAATTTTTCAATTCCGATGACAAGGGAGCGGCCTCGCTCTCCGGCGAAATCCTGCGAAGAGAATCGATAGACGGAACGGCGGTCGTCACCGCCTTTTGATGCTGCACGGCTTCAATGTTTCGCTCGATGATCTCCGCGCTCACCTGCGTCCGCGCCGCATCATGGATGAGGACATAAACCGCCTCTTCCTCCGTTCCGGTGCGCACCGCTTCCGCCGCCGCCTCTTCCAGACCGGCCTTCACCGAGTCGCCTCTCGTCCGGCCGCCGTAAGCGAACCGAATCGGAATGCCGTATCCCTCCGAGAGGCGCTCGCCGATCTCGTGAAATATCGCATCATATTCCCGGTCCGGCGGAATGATGACTATCATCGCATCCATCCGCCCTGTTTCCAGGAACGTACGCATCGTATGCTCCAGCACGGTCATCCCGCGATACGGCAGCAGCTGCTTCGGAAGCGCCGTATTCATGCGGGTGCCCTTCCCGGCCGCAGCCAGAAGGGCATAAAAGACCGCCCCTGTCTCCTTGCTTGCAGAATGCTTCATTCCGCCTCCTCGTTCACTTCCTGCCTCTCAGTCCGTCTTCTCGACCGCACCGACGCGCCCGAAGATCATCTTTCCGGCCGCCGTCTGAATGAGACTGGTCACCGTAATCGTCACATTCTTACCGATGCTCTCCGCACCGTCCTCGACGACGATCATCGTCCCGTCATCGAGATATCCGATGCCCTGCTCCGGATCCTTGCCCTGCTTGACGACATGGACCATCATCTTCTCGCCCGGAATGACGATCGGCTTGAGCGCATTCGCGAGCTCGTTGATATTGAGCACTTGAATATCGTTGATAACCGCTACCTTATTCAGGTTGAAATCCGTCGTGAGCAGCGCGCCGCCGAGCTCCTTCGCCAGCTTGACGAGCTTCACATCGACTTCCGGAATGTCGTCGAGATTGCGCGTCTTCGCCGCCGAATAGACAGAAACGCCGAATTCCTCGCGAAGCTCCTCGAGCACCTTGAGTCCTCTCCTTCCACGCACGCGCTTCAGCGAATCAGAAGAATCGGCAATATGGCGCAGCTCATCGAGCACGAATTCCGGCACGATCAGATTCCCTTCCAGGAAACCGGCGCGCATGACGTCCAGGATGCGTCCGTCGATCGCCACGCTCGTATCGATGACCTTCGGCACCCCATGACATTCCTCATGGTCGCGGAGCAGCAAATCGAGGATCCCGTGACCCTCCGAAGAGCTGTCGCGAAACTTCGCCACCGCCACGGAGAACCCGAGAAAACCGCAGATAATATAAAGCAGCAGGGTAACCACCACGTAGAAAACACCCGGCAGCACGGCGCGATACGTCAAAGAAATAAGAAGCGCGATGATAAATCCGATAATCACGCCGAGAACGCCGGCCACGATCTTCTTCGTCGGCACACCCTCCAGATCCTGTCCGATGCTGAGCGTCGTCTTCTTCCCGGTATGCGTGATCGCAGGTGCAAAGATAAGCATAATAAGTCCGAAAAACAGAATAAATAAAATCAGCATGCTGAGATCCGCATTGTCCTCAATCAGCGACGCATTCGCCGGCCGGTCCGTACGCAGATACATCTGCGTGATATAGAAGACCAACACGCCGAGCAAGGTCCCTATCACGAAGAGTATCGCCGAATACAGCTTCTTTAACATCCTCTCACCTCCTTTCTGTTCAAATATAAGTAATATTTTATCATATCTCCGGTCTATTTTGTTAACAAAATAACTCTTTCTCGTATGGATATTTACGTATTAAAAAAAACGAATCTTGCGATTCGTTTACTTTAGACAAACTTGAGCACTTAAATATGAGATTCGACCAGCGCGTCGATCTCTTCCATCGTATATCCCGCGGAAAGCGAAAGCTCGCTCTCGAGAATCTGCTTTGCCGTCCCGAGCAGCTTCTTCTCGCCGGCCGAAAGCTTCTTCTTGCGGTCGCTCCGCACGAGGTTGCGAACCACGCCGGCCGTGACGAGGATGTCGCCCTTCGACAGGCGCTCCATATTCTCGCGATAACGGCGATTCCAATTGGAAGGCATCTTATCGGCTTCTCCGCCGAGAACCTCCCAGACGGATTCCATCTCCTCCGGCTTGATGATAGGACGTACGCCGAGGCGCTCCGAATTCTCGATCGGCACAAGAACCGTCATCTTATTAAAAGGCAGGCTCACATGATAATATCGATGAGTCTCATTCATGACCTCCTTCTCTTCGATGTCGGTAATCGTTCCGGCGCCGTACATCGGATAGGAAATATGGTCACCTATGTTGAACATGACCGCGCTCCTTTCCCTTAAACCGTGCCTCCTATGTTTTTATTATAACTGTCCGAATTTTTAATTGCAAGTAAACTATTAAATATAAAGTATTGAACATGTCATGTCAACCTGTTATCTGAATTTTATCTACACATCGCCTCCTTATTTTTCCTTGTACCGTCCACAAATACCGCGGCGGCTGTGCTATAATTTCATTATATCATCAAGAATTATGCACTCACCGTGCATACGGAAAGGAGTCACCCTCTCATGAAAAGATTGCTCGTAGTCGATGATGAAAAGGATATCAGAGAAGTCATCAAAACCTATGCCGAGCTCAGTGGCTATGACGTTACCGAAGCCGACGGCGGCCTCAGCGCTATCGGCCTTTGCAAGCTCAACGATTACGACCTCATCATCATGGACATCATGATGCCGAAGCTCGACGGATACAGCGCTATCAAGGAGATCAAGAAGATCAAGGACATCCCGGTCATCGTGCTCTCCGCCACCGGCGACGAGAATACGAAGCTGCTCGGATTCGAATACGGCATCGATGACTACGTCGTCAAACCGTTCAGCCCGCGCGAGCTGATGGCCCGCGTCAACGTCGTCCTTTCCCGCCACGCCGGCCAGGAGAACACGACGAGCTCTATCATGAAATTCGACGGCCTCGAAGTCAACTTCGCCGCACGCACCATTTCCGTCGACGGCGAACGCGTCAACCTGACGCCGAAGGAATACGATCTGCTCTTCTATCTCATCAAGAACAGGAATATCGCGCTCTCCCGCGACAAGCTCCTCCAGGATATCTGGGGATATGACTTCTTCGGGGATGACCGCACCATCGATACGCACATCAAGAATCTGCGCAACAACCTCGGACCGTACCGCAACTTCATCGTCACCTTAAGAGGAGTAGGTTATAAGTTTGAGTACGAAGATAAGACAAAAGATAAAGAATAAGTGGAAGAAGCGTGATCCCTTCAATATTAAGAACATCACGCTTTTTTACTTCATCCTCTTCGCCGGCACCATCCTCCTGCTCATCTGGTGTCTCCAGGGCGTTTTCATGAATCGCTATTATGAACAGATGACGATTCAGGAGGCGCAGAGTGCGGCGAACCAATTGGAACGCTATTATGAGGATGAGAACAAGGACTTCAACCGCCTGGCGCTGCTCACCTCCGTGAACAACGGTATGTACATCCGCCTGGAGGACAAGGGCGAGGTCTCCATCTTCGATGACGGCTCGTACTCCAACGTCTCGAACGGAACGTATCTCTTCGAGATCACGGAGGCCCGTCAGCGCCTCGAGAGCAGCCGCGTCGGGAAGATCTCCCTCCGGATCACCGACAAGCACTCCGACTCGCTGCGGCTCGTCTATGCGACCTATATCAATAACAGCCGCGACGCCATCCTCTACATGATCACGCCGCTGACGCCGGTCAAGTCCACCATCACCATCCTGCGTCTCCAGCTCCTCTACATCTCCTTCATCGCCCTCTTCATCGCGACGATGCTGGCCTTCATCATTTCATCCTGGCTGACATCCCCGCTGGAGAGCATCACGCGATCGGCCGAGGAGCTCAGTAACGGCAATTACAATGTCAAATTCAACGGCGGCATGTTCACCGAGACGAAGAAGCTGGCTCGCACGCTGAACAAGGCCTCTTATGAGATGCAGAAGACGGATTCCTACCAGCGCGACCTGCTCGCCAACGTCTCGCACGACCTCAAGACGCCGCTCACGATGATCCGCGCTTATGCCGAAATGATTCAAGATATCTCGGGCGACGACCCGGAGAAGCGAAACGAGCACCTCAATGTCATCATTTCAGAGGCCGACCGCTTGAACAAGCTGGTCACCGACATGCTCTCCGTCTCGAAGCTGCAGTCCAACACCGCCACCATCAACAAGGAGACCTTCGATCTCAACAAGGCGGCGGAGGAGGTCGAAGCGACCTATGAAGTCCTCAATCAATCCGAGGGTTATCATATCACCTTCACGAAGTCCAAACCGGCCTTCGTCTACGGCGACTTCGACAAGATCAAGCAGGTCATGGCCAACCTCATCTCCAACGCCATCAAATACTGCGGCGAGGATAAGGTCATCCAGATCAAGCTCACCCGCACCTCACGGAAGATCCGCTTCGATGTCATCGATCACGGCCAGGGCATCGCGGAGGATGAAATTTCGCACGTATGGGATCGCTACTATCGCACCAGCATGAACCGCAATCGCCAGATTGAAGGAACCGGCCTCGGCCTCTCCATCGTCAAGGAGATTCTGACCATTCACAACGCCGACTACGGTGTTGAGAGCAAAGAGGGCAAGGGCAGCGACTTCTGGTTTGAAATGGATATTGTCAAGAAGGACGCCGGCCGCAGCTGATACCGCGGCTTCTTCCGCAAGACATTGATTCCTGCAAGATCTTTGTCACTGCAAGACATTTCTCGCTGATAAAAGCAAAGACCGCTGTACGGACGGGCACCCGGAACCCCGGGACCCTCCGCACAGCGGTCTTTTTTACTTTAGACATCTTGTAACTATTTCGTGAAAGCGGCAATCGCGTCGGCGATGGTATGGCATCCCTCGGCAATGCCGCCGCTCTCCGCATTCTTGGACGGCATCAGGACGGCATCATACCCGAGCCTCTTCGCCTCCGACACAATGCGGTCGGCATTTCGAATCGAGCGGAGATTGCCGGTCAGTCCGACCTCTCCGACGGCGACAAGGCGCCGCGAAGCGGCTTTTTCCTTAAAGGAGCTGTAAATGGCCAGGGCGACGGCGAGATCCGTCGCCGGATTGTCCGGACGAAGGCCTCCGACGATGTTGACATAGACATCGTAATTGAGAAGAGAAAGACCTGCCTTCTTATCAAGCACGGCGAGGATCATGTTGAGGCGGTTGTTGTCGATGCCGACGGCCGTCCTCCGCGCGAAGCCGACATTGGCCGGGGAGACCAATGCCTGGACCTCGAAGAAGACCGGACGGCTTCCTTCATAAAGCGCCGAGACGACCGACCCCTCCTCGCGGAGATCCGTATTCTCGAGCAGCGTCCCC
Organism: uncultured Eubacteriales bacterium; assembly: GCA_949286985.1. Classification (GTDB taxonomy): domain Bacteria; phylum Bacillota; class Clostridia; order Peptostreptococcales; family Anaerovoracaceae; genus Mogibacterium. The sequence goes on along the minus strand of CASEEM010000022.1, from coordinate 9,600 downwards.
GAAAGGTCGCTGACCTCTTCCATGCCGCTTCCGCTCATGCGAAAGGCGCCGATCTCTTCCGTCGTGCCGAAGCGGTTCTTGACGGAGCGGAGAATGCGAAGGTCGCGGTCGCGCTCCCCGTCGAAGGAGAGGACGACGTCCACCATGTGCTCGATGGTCTTCGGACCGGCGAGGTCGCCGCTCTTATTGACATGGGCGACGATGAAGACCGGCACGTGGTTCATCTTCGCATATTTCATAAGGAGCGTCGAACAGGCGCGGATCTGCGTGATGCTGCCGGCGCCGTTCTCGAGGTCGCGGGAATACATCGTCTGAATTGAATCGATGATGAGGAAGGACGGCTTCTCCTTCTCTGCCGCATCGATGACACTTTCGAGCATCGTCTCCGGGTAGATGAGCAGGCCCGGCGCGATGGACGGAAGGACGCGCTCCGCGCGGAGCTTCACCTGCTCCTCCGAGTCCTCGCCGCTCACGTAGAGCACCTTGCCGCAGGATTCCGCGATGCGGTTCGCCGCCTGCAGGATCAAGGTCGATTTGCCGATGCCCGGTTCACCCGAGATCAGTATGAGCGACCCGAGGACAAGACCGCCGCCGAGGACGCGGTCGAGCTCGTGGATCCCCGAGACGATCCTCCGGTATTCTGCCGTGCCGACCTTCGCGAGCGGCTCCGGCTTCGTCCTGCCGGCGGTGCGGCGGCGTACATCCTCCTCCTCATTCTCTGACACGCTCTGCTCCACAATGGTATTCCAAGCACCGCAGTAGGAACACTGCCCCTGCCACGTCGGATATTCATTCCCGCATTCCGTACATAAGAAGACCTTTTTCTTCTTTTTTGCCATGTTCTGCTCCTTTTGAAAAGCAGCGGGGAGGCTCACACCTCCCCGCTTTTGCTCGAGATCACGAAATGTCCCGAAACAGCTTCATTATTTCTTTGCCTTCTCCTCTTCGGCCTTGTGCGCCTCGATGACCTTCTCGGCAATTGCATGCGGAACCTCTTCGTACTTGGCGAATTCCATCTCGAAGGTACCGCGAGCCTGCGTCATCGCGCGAAGGACGATGGCATAGTCGAAGAGCTCTGCCTCCGGTGCCTCTGCGTGGAGAACGGTCTTGCCGTCGTCCGCCGGATCCATACCGAGAATGCGTCCGCGGCGCTTGTTCATGTCGCCCATGACGTCGCCCGTGTACTTCTCCGGAACCGTGATGTCGACCTTCATGACCGGCTCGAGGAGGCAAGGCTTCGCCTCGACGATACCCTTCTTAAATGCGAGCGAGGCTGCAATCTTGAAGGAGACTTCGTTCGAGTCGACCTCGTGATAGGAACCGTCATAGAGGACAGCCTTGACATTGACGACCTTGCAGCCTGCAAGCGGTCCTCTCTCCATGCTCTCGATGAGTCCCTTCTCGACAGCCGGGACGTAATTCTTCGGAATCGCACCGCCGAACAGCTCCTCGGAGAATTCGAAGTTCTCCTTGGACGGCGAGAAACGGATATGGACGTCACCGTACTGGCCGGCGCCGCCGGACTGCTTCTTGTGCTTGCCCTGAACGTCTGCCGTACCCTTGATCGTCTCGCGATAAGCGATCTTCTGCGGGACGACGTTGACATCGATATTGTAATTTCTCTTCAGACGCTCGCGAACGATGCCGAGCTGAATATCGCCCTGGCCGCCGAGCAGCGTCTGATGCGTCTCGGCATTGCGAACGAGCGTAAGCGACGGATCCTCATCCGTGAGTTTGAGGATGGCCTGAGCCATCTTCTCTTCGTCATTCTTATCCTTCGCCTCGATAGCGATGAAATAATTCGGCTTCGGGAAGTCGATCGGCGGGAAGGAAATCGCATCGCTCTTGAGCGAAAGCGTGTCGCCCGTCTTCGTGTTGGCGAGCTTCGCCAGAGCGACGATATCTCCGGCAGGAACCTCCGTTGCAGCCTCCTGCGTCTTGCCGCGGACGAAGAACATCGAGCCGAGCTTCTCCGTCTTCTCGGTGCGGGAGTTATAGAGCTCCTGGCCGGCCTTGACCGTACCCGAGAGGACCTTCGCATACGAAATCTTGCCGAGGAACGGGTCGGTGAGCGTCTTGAAGACCCAGAGAACCGGATGCGCCGTCGGATCCGTGACGACCTCGACCTCTTCGCCCTTCGGATTCGTGCCGATATAAGGGGCATGAAGCTGCGGAACCGGTACATACTTGTGAATGACGCGGAGGACTTCATCGACGCCTTCGCCGGTCATCGACGACATCTTGATGACCGGAACGATCTCACCGAAGGCGATACCGTTCATGAGGCCGTTATAATATTCCTCTTCCGTAAAAGGCTCATCATTGAAGAACTTCTCCATGAGCGCTTCATCCGTACCTGCTACGGCTTCGTTGAGTGCATTCTGATCTTCGTCGGTAACGACGGAATTGCCGAAGCGATCGCGGAGGTCGGCGACCAGCTTGTCGCAATCGACACCCGGCTTATCGGTATTCGTGAGGACCATGAATCGAGGTGTTCTGTGCTTGCTGCATTCCTCCCAAGCCTTCTCGGTTCCGACCTGGATACCCGCCGAAGCGTCGACCATGATCATCGCTGCCGATGCGGTGCTCAGCGCCGAACGGACCTCGCCGACAAAGTCGAAGAATCCCGGGCAGTCGAGGAAGTTGTACTTGTAACCCTTGTACTCGACCGGAACGAGCGTCAGATTGATGGAATACTTCTTCTCGATCTCCATCTTGTCGTAGTCGGACGTGGTATTTCCGTCTTCGATCTTACCCATACGCGTGATGACGCCGGTATCGAGAAGTGCCGCTTCCAGAAACGTGGTCTTACCGCAGCCGCCGTGACCGAGCAGGATGACGTTTCTGATTTTTTCTGTTGGATAACCTTTCATTCTACGATCCTCCATAAAATATTAATTATTGAATCAGAGCTTAGAACTCTGCATTCTTCGGGGTGCGAGGGAACGGAACGACGTCACGGATGTTGCTCATTCCCGTCAGATACATGATCATGCGCTCAAAGCCGAGGCCGTAGCCTGCGTGCTTGACGCCGCCGTAACGGCGAAGATCGATATACCAATCATAATTATCGCCCTTCATGCCGATTTCTTCCATGCGTGCGAGGAGAACATCGAGGCGCTCCTCTCTCTGGCTGCCGCCGATGATCTCGCCGACGCCCGGCACGAGCAGGTCGCAGGCTGCAACCGTCTTGCCGTCATCATTCAAGCGCATGTAGAAGGCCTTGATATCCTTCGGATAATCCGTAACGAACATCGGCTTCTTGAAGACCTCTTCTGTCAGATAGCGCTCATGCTCCGTCTGAAGGTCGATGCCCCATTCGACCGGATACTGGAATTCCTTATCCGCCTTGAGGAGATAATCCACCGCTTCCGTATACGTGATGCGGACGAAATCCGACTCCAGGATGTGGTTCAGGCGATCGAAGAGACCCTTGTCGATGAACTTGTTGAAGAAAGCCATCTCCTCCGGCGCATGCTCCAGCGTATAACGAATGATATATTTGACCATGTCCTCTGCGAGGTCCATGTCGTCCTCGAGGTCGGCAAATGCGATCTCCGGCTCAATCATCCAGAACTCGGAGGCGTGTCTTGCCGTATTCGAATTCTCGGCGCGGAAGGTCGGTCCGAAGGTATAGACATTGCGGAAGGCCAGAGCCATCGCTTCGGCCTCCAGCTGACCCGAAACGGTGAGATTCGTCTCCTTGCCGAAGAAGTCCTTGCTGAAATCGACGTCGCCGCCCTCTGTCAGCAGCGGATCCTTCGGATCCAAGGTCGTCACGCGAAACATCTCGCCGGCACCCTCGGCATCGCTGCCCGTGATAATCGGCGAATGCGCATAGACGAAATCTCTCTCCTGGAAGAACTTATGAATCGCATAAGCGACAATGCTGCGGACGCGGAAAACCGCCGCAAAGGTATTGCTGCGCGGGCGAAGATGGGCGATCTCACGAAGATATTCCATCGTATGACGCTTCTTCTGCAGCGGATAATCCGGATCGGAATCCGCCTCGATCACGATCTCCGAAGCCTTCACTTCAAACGGCTGCTGTGCATCCGGCGTCAGGACCAGCGTACCCTTGACGTAGACGCCTGCCGCCAGATGGACCTTGGAGATCTCCGCATAATTGGTCAGGCGATCGGCTTCATAGACGACCTGAAGAGGCGTAAAAAAGGTCCCGTCGTTGATCGAAAGAAAACCGAACTGGTTGGAGCTGCGATTGCCGCGAACCCAGCCGCGAACCTCAATCTCCTCCCCTGCATACTTCTCCGTATGACGGAACAATTCTCTGATTTGAATATCCTGCATGATGTATTTTCCCCTTCTGTAATTTCGCGGCTTCTTCGGAGCCGCCCTATCGTTGTCATTATACCATGACGGTCCTTCTATTGCTATGAATAATAGTCTTCAGGTATATTCTGTGTAAAATATACAAAAAAGTCGCTTCAGAGCCTCTTTCCCCTTGAACATCCGCGGGAAATCGAGTAAAATAATTGCATTCTGAATACTAAAACGATGACGAGGACAGTAAGCTCGCCGGAAGGATCTGAGAGAGAGGGATGGATGGTGTGATCATCCCGGTCCGGGCGCGCCGAACACCACCTCCGAGTGGCACCAATCCTGCCCGCTTGGCCGCGTCAAAAGCCGCAATGAGTGCCGGACGGCCGAAGCCGCCGGAAGATGGGTGGAACCACGGATACGAATGTATGCGTCCCTTCTGACAAATGAATGTCGGAAGGGATTTTTTGATGCCTTCCGAAAGAAGAAGAAGGAGGAAACTTATGATTATCACTTTGAAGGACGGCTCCAAGAAGGAATATGCCGAAGCCATGCGTGCGATCGACATCGCGAAGGACATCAGTGAGGGCCTGGCCCGCGCAGCCTGCGTCGCTGAAATCGACGGCGAAGTATGCGATCTCCGCACCGTCGTCGACCGCGATTGTGAACTGAACATTCTCACCTTTGATTCCGAGGCCGGCAAACACGCTTATCGCCACACCTGCTCCCATGTCATGGCGCAGGCTGTCAAGAACCTCTTCCCGGAGGCGAAGCTGACCATCGGACCGTCGATCGACAGCGGCTTCTATTATGACTTCGACCTCCGCGCGCTCAGCCGCGAGGACCTCGATGCCATTGAGGCCGAGATGAAGAAGATCATCAAGAAGGGCGAGGAGCTGACCTATTTCACGCTGCCTCGCGAGGAGGCTATCCGCCTCATGGAGGAGCGCGACGAGCCGTACAAGGTCGAACTCATCGAAGATCTTCCGGAGAACGAAACGATTTCCTTCTATCAGCAGGGAGACTTCATCGAGCTCTGCGCCGGCCCGCACCTCATGAACACGAAGCAGATCAAGGCCTTCAAGCTCACCTCTTCGTCCGGCGCTTATTGGCGCGGCGACGAGCACAACAAGATGCTCACCCGTATTTACGGTACCGCCTATACGAAGAAGGCCGACCTCGAGGAGTATCTCGAATACCTCGCCGAGATCAAGAACCGCGATCACAACCGCCTCGGCCGCGACATGGATATCTTCACGACCGTCGATGTCGTCGGACAGGGCCTCCCGCTCTTCATGCCGAACGGCACCAAGATCATTCAGAAGCTGCAGCGCTGGATCGAGGACCTCGAGGATTATGAATGGGGTTATGTCCGTACGCGCACGCCGCTCATGGCGAAGTCCGCGCTCTACAAGATTTCGGACCACTGGTATCACTACAAGGACGGCATGTTCCTCCTCGGTTATGAGAGCATGGACGATCTCAAGAACGATGCCAACGCCGAGCGTGAAATCCACGGTGTCCAGGACATCAGCCTCATCGAGAACGACCCGGATCGCAACGTCTTCGCGCTCCGTCCGATGACCTGTCCGTTCCAGTATTACGTCTATAAGGCGAGACCGAAGAGCTACCGCGATCTCCCGTACCGCATGAGCGAAACGTCGACCATCTTCCGCAACGAGGATTCCGGTGAAATGCACGGCCTCACCCGCGTCCGCCAGTTCACGATTTCGGAAGGCCACCTCGTCTGCACGCCGGAACAGATCGATGAAGAGTTCAAGGGCTGCGTCCGCCTGGCGCGCCACTGCCTCCAGACGCTCGGCCTCGAGGAGGACGTCACCTATCGTATGTCCAAGTGGGACCCGGAGAACCCGGACAAGTATCTCGGCACCGCCGAGGAATGGGATCGCGTCGAAGGTCTCATGAGAAACATTCTCGATGAAATCGGCCTCGATTATGTCGAGGAAGCCGGCGAAGCCGCTTTCTACGGACCGAAGCTCGACATTCAGGCGAAGAATATCTACGGCAAGGAAGATACCATGATCACCATCCAACTTGACATGTTCCTTTCCGAAAGATACGATATGTATTATGTCGACAAGGACGGCGAGAAGAAGCGTCCTTACATCATCCACCGTACGTCCATGGGATGCTACGAGCGCACGCTCGCATGGCTCATCGAGAAGTATGCCGGCAACCTTCCGACCTGGCTTTGCCCGGAACAGGTCCGCATCCTTCCGATCTCCGACCGCTTCCACGATTATGCCGAAGAGGTCGCTGTCGAGCTCCGAAGAAACGGCATCCGCGACATCACGGTCGATCAGACCTCCGAGCGTATCGGATATAAGATCCGCAAGGCACAGACCGAGCGCATCCCTTACATGCTCGTCATCGGTCAGAAGGAGGCCGAGGAAAACCTCGTCTCCGTCCGTTCGCGCTATGCCGGCGACGAGGGCAGCAAGTCGCTGAAGGAATTCATCGATGCTCTGTCCGAGGAGATCCGTACGAAGGCCATCCGCCGCAAAGTCGACGACAAAGAATCTGATCACAGCAAGGAGAATTAATTCATGAACGATTACATCGGAAGTAACCGCACAGCGGCCATGTTTATCTCGATGACGATCGTCGTCCTGGAGATCGTCGGTCTCTTACTGACCGTCGCCCAGAACGGCCCGGAGGATGCTCTCTCGTATGAATATTTCGCCAACGCCATCGGGATGATCGCCTCGTTCGCGTTCATGGTTTCGGAAGCCCTGACGCAGCGCGGTATGAATGAGCTGGACCACTATCGTCCGCGTCCGATCAAGGGCAAGGGCAGCAAGTCGAGCGACGCCCGCATTTATGACGAGATCCGCGCTCGCCGCAGAAAGCGCGAGACCGTCGTTCACCAAATGCGCTTTGTCGCCGCCGTCCTCTTCCTCTCATCGCCGTGTGCGGGCTTCGTATCCATCGCTCTTGGAGAAGGCAATCCGTTCAAGAGCTTCGGCTTCATCTTCCTGATCGTCGTCCCGTTTATCTCGACACTTTCCTATATCTATTTGGAGCCGGGCGACAAGCCGTCCCTCGCGCTTTATGCCGTTGTCACCGTCATCGCGCTCGCGCTCGGATGCGCTTTGATCAGCGTTAAGGCCGGTGCAATCACCGCGATCATCTCCCTCGTTCTCGCCTTCCTTCTTCAGAAGCTGAACGAGCACAAGGCCGGTTGATCTTTAACGATATCAAGAGCAAAGCGGAGCAGATAGTATTCTGCTCCGCTTTTTTTACAGAAGGAAGAATTCATGAAATCAGAAGATGCAAGAACACCCTCTGCCGATCAAATTTCGCGTCTGAAAGATGCGCTGGAAACGGCCGATGCTGTCATCCTCGGCGCCGGAGCCGGGCTCTCGACCTCGGCAGGGTTCACGTACACCGGGGAGCGCTTTCGGAAATATTTCGGGGATTTCATCGCCGCTTACGGGTTCCGCGATATGTATTCCGGCGGCTTCTATCCCTTCGCCGAGCCGGAGGAATATTGGGCTTATTGGAGCCGGTATATCTACATCAATCGGTACATGGATCCGCCGAAGCCGGTCTATCAAAACCTCCTCGCGCTCATGCGAGAGAAGGATTATTTCGTCCTGACGACCAATGTCGACCATTGTTTCCAAAGGGCCGGGTTTGACAAGAAGCGTCTCTTCTATACGCAGGGAGATTACGGGCTCTGGCAATGCTCCGTACCCTGCCATGCGAAGACGTATGATAACGAGGACGCCGTCAAGGAGATGCTGAAGCAGCAGAAGGGCCGGCGCATTCCGAGCGAGCTCGTTCCGCACTGCCCGGTCTGCGGTGCGCCGATGACCATGAACCTCCGCGACAACGATACCTTTGTCGAGGATGCGGGCTGGCACGCGGCAGCGCAAGCTTATACCGATTTCCTCGCGCGTCACGAGGGACAGTCCATCCTCTTCCTCGAGCTCGGCGTCGGCGGCAACACCCCGGTCATCATCAAATATCCGTTCCGGCGGATGACATATCAGAATCCGCAGGCGACCTACGCCTGCGTGAATCTCTCGGAGGCCTTTGCGCCGCTGGAGATCGCGGATCGATCAATCTGCATTGACGGGGATATCGGGGAGATACTAAGAAGAATTACAGACTGAGCTTCTCCCGCATATAAGCTGCATCCGTCTCCTTCCCTGTATAGAGCTTGATCGCCGTGAGCGCCTGATAGAGCATCATGCCGGTCCCGTTGTAAACGCGCGAAAGCCCCGCCTCGCGCGCCAGCCGGAGGAGCGGCGTTTCACTCGGCACATAGACCGTATCCGTCACGACCAGCCCCTCATGGAGATAGGACGCATCCGGAATATTGCAAAGATCCTCGAGCGGATGCATCCCGGCACCCGTCGCATCGCAGAGGATGTCCGCTTCCAGCAGCTTCTCGCGCAAAAGTTCGCGGTCCCCGAGCGCATGCACTGCCGCCCGGCACGATGTCGCGCCTTCCATTCTCGCCGCGAGCGCTTTCCCCGCCATGAAGAACGCATCATCGATATTGAAGAAATCGACAGAAGCGAGCCCCTCTGCCGCACCGGAAGCCGCAATCGCCGAGGCCGCGCCGCCGCAGCCAATCAGCACGAGGTGCTTCCCCTGCGCGGAAATGCCCTCCTCCGCGAGCGCTTTCCAGTATCCCATACCGTCCGTATTATACCCGCGAAGCCTCCCGGTCACCGTACCGTCCTCGCCGCGAAGGTTGACGACCGTATTCACCGCCTGCGCCATCTCCGCGGACGCATCGAGCTCATCGAGATACGGCAGCACCGCCTGCTTATTCGGCATCGAGATGTTCGACCCGAGCATGCGAAGCGCGCGGATGCTCTCGACCGCTGCCGGCAGCGCTTTTTCGTCCACCTCAAAGGCGATCTGGACGACATCATCGCCGTTATGATCATAAGCGAGATTGTGCGTCGCCGGCGAACCGGAATGGCGAATCGGATAAGCCATCAGCCCCACAAGCTCTGTATGTCCCGTAATATGCGGCATCTTTCCCTCTTTCCGACGCGGACTTCTGAGATTGCATTTGTATCCGCCGTCTGTCACTGATAAACTATTATATTATATCCAGCAGGAGAAAGGAAATGACGCATGCGGACGATTTGCACCCGCGGCCTCTCCCTAGGGACGGGGCTCCCGAAGATCTGTGCGCCTCTGACCGCAGGAAGCAGAGAGGCCCTGCTCGAAGAGGCTTCGCACTTCAAAGATTATCCCGTAGACCTCGCGGAGTGGCGCGCCGACGGCGATGCGGAGGACCGAATGCCGGAGGATTATGCGAAGACACTGCGGGCGCTT